>NZ_JAKWFH010000047.1:0-64084 GCF_029522185.1 Burkholderia sp. IO2
GGGCGGCGCCGCAGCGACGCGCGAATGGCCGGCCGGCGGGCGCCCGCGCCGGCTCGCCGGGCCGCGCTCGACACCGCCGGCCGGGTCCGCCCGCCGGTAGAATGCAGGCTTCTTCCCGACCGCCGCCCGCCGCGCCCGCCTGCATGGAACTGAAATGGCTCGAAGACTTCGTCTCCCTCGCGGAAACGCGCAGCTTTAGCCGGTCCGCCGAGCTGCGGCACGTGTCGCAGCCGGCGTTTTCGCGGCGTATCCAGGCGCTCGAGGCGTGGCTCGCGACCGAGCTGATCGATCGGTCGGTCTATCCGACGCGGCTCACGCAGGCCGGACAGATCTTCTACGAGCAGGCGCTGACGATGCTGTCGCAGGCGCACGAGGCGCGCACGCTGCTGCGTGGCCACGTCGGCGCGCCGGTGCCGACGATCGAATTCGCGGTGCCGCACACGCTGTCGCTCACGTATTTCCCGCGCTGGCTGCAGCGGATCGAGGCGAAGATGGGCCAGGTCCACACGCGGCTGCGCGCGCTGAACGTGCACGACGCGGTGCTGTCGCTCGTCGAGGGCGGCTGCGATCTCGTGATGGGCTACCACCACCCGAGCCACCCGGTCGCGCTCGACCCGGCGCGCTACGACATGCTGATCCTCGGCAGCGAGCCGATCAGCCCGTTCTCGGCGCCCGGCCGCGCGGGCCGGCCGCGCCATACGCTGCCGGGCGCGGCCGACGCGCGCGTGCCGTACCTGTCGTATACGCCGAACGCGTATCTCGGCCGGATGACCGAAGTCATCATCGCGAATGCGCCGACCCGGCTGTTCCTCGATCGCGTGTACGAAACCGACATGGCCGAAGGGCTGAAGGCGATGGCGCTCGCGGGGCACGGCGTCGCGTTCCTGCCGCACAGCGCGGTCGACGATGCGGTCGCGGGCGGCCGGCTGATCCGGCTCGACCGGTCGGCGCGCGGCGCGCATCCGTTCACGCTGACGATGGAGATCCGGCTGTACTGCGACAAGCTCGCGCTGCAGGGCGACGAGCCGCGGCAGAAACTGGTGCGCGCACTGTGGGACGTCGTGCGTGACGAACTGCGCGACACAGCCGGCGACACGGCGGATTAACCGCCGGCGGTTAATCCGCCAACCGGGCCCGGCCGGCCAACGGCGGCCTTGCGGCGCCTGTCGGACGGCGGTCCGGCGGGCGGCATGCATCCACGCCATCCGATTTTTCGCGAACGCGATGCACGGCCGATCGCGGCCGTTCTTGCGCAAATCGACCGCGGATTTGCGAAAAATCGCGATCATGCAAGAAACGCATAATCGAATAAACAAACGGCATTGGATAAAAAAAACGGGTTTTTCGACAATGTGCGCAATCCGTTGAACGTTGGAGCATCCATGTCTTCGCAACAGCAGTCCATCCCGTCCTACCTGCACGCCGACGATCTCGGCCCGTGGGGCAACTACCTTCAGCAGGTCGATCGCGTCGCGCCGTACCTCGGTTCGCTGTCGCGCTGGCTCGAAACGCTGAAGCGCCCGAAGCGCATCCTGATCGTCGACTGCCCGATCGAGCTCGACAACGGCACCGTCGCGCACTTCGAAGGCTATCGCGTGCAGCACAACGTGTCGCGCGGCCCGGGCAAGGGCGGCGTGCGCTACCACCAGGACGTGACGCTGTCGGAAGTGATGGCGCTGTCGGCATGGATGTCGGTGAAGAACGCGGCCGTGAACGTGCCGTACGGCGGTGCGAAGGGCGGCATCCGCGTCGACCCGCGCAAGCTGTCGCGTGGTGAGCTCGAGCGCGTGACGCGCCGCTACACCAGCGAAATCGGCATCATCATCGGGCCGAACACCGACATTCCGGCACCGGACGTCAACACCAACGAACAGGTGATGGCGTGGATGATGGACACGTACTCGATGAACCAGGGCCAGACGTCGACCGGCGTCGTGACCGGCAAGCCGATCTCGCTCGGCGGTTCGCTCGGCCGCAAGGAAGCAACGGGCCGGGGCGTGTTCGTCGTCGGTTCGGAAGCGGCGAAGAAGAAGGGCCTCGAGATCGAAGGCGCGCGCATCGCGGTGCAGGGCTTCGGCAACGTCGGCGGCATCGCGGCGAAGCTGTTCCAGGAAGCGGGTGCGAAGGTGATCGCGGTGCAGGATCACACGGGCACGATCTACCAGCCGGCCGGCCTCGATTCGAACAAGCTGCTCGACCACGTCGCACGCACGGGCGGCGTCGCGGGCTTCGAAGGCGCCGAGCCGATGCCGAACGACGAGTTCTGGACGGTCGAGACCGACATCCTGATCCCGGCGGCACTGGAAAACCAGATCACCGAGAAGAACGCGGCGAAGATCCGCACGAAGATCATCGTCGAAGGCGCGAACGGCCCGACGACGACGGCGGCGGACGACATCCTGAGCGCGAACGGCGTGCTGGTGATCCCCGACGTGATCGCGAACGCGGGCGGCGTGACCGTGTCGTACTTCGAGTGGGTGCAGGATTTCTCGAGCTTCTTCTGGACGGAAGACGAGATCAACCATCGTCTCGAACGCGTGATGCGCGAAGCGTTCGCCGGCGTGTGGGCGGTCGCGGAAGAGCACAAGGTGACGGTGCGTACGGCGGCGTTCATCGTCGCGTGCAAGCGCATCCTGATGGCGCGCGAAATGCGCGGCCTCTACCCCTGATCGTCGACTATGATCGATTCATGACGCAATCCACCCGATTGCGGATATGAACCCTCGCGGGCGGTGCCGGATCCGGCATCGCCCGCGCGCGCATTCGGGCGCCCGAAGCCTGGAGGAAGGCTTCGCACAGGGCGATTCGTAGTGCGGTAAACAACCAGTACTTTCAAAAATATTACTTTGATACACTGGCGCGGGTTTTAGCCAAGGAGATGACCAAAATGAAATTCCACAAGGCAGTCCTGACGGTCGCGGCGCTTTGCGCATTCGCAAGCGGCGCGCATGCTCAGGAGACGGGCACGCTGAAGAAGATCAAGGACACGGGCGTGATCGCGCTGGGCCACCGCGAATCGTCGATTCCGTTCTCCTATTACGACCAGAACCAGCAGGTGGTCGGCTATTCGCGCGAGTTCCAGCTGAAGGTGGTCGACGCGGTGAAGAAGAAGCTGAACCTGCCGAACCTGCAGGTGAAGAACATCCCCGTCACGTCGCAGAACCGTATTCCGCTGGTGCAGAACGGCACGGTCGACATCGAGTGCGGCTCGACGACCAACAACCTCGAGCGCCAGCAGCAGGCTGCGTTCTCCGACACGATCTTCGTGATCGGCACGCGCCTGATGACGAAGAAGGATTCGGGCGTCAAGGATTTCGCCGACCTGAAGGGCAAGACGGTCGTGACGACGGCCGGCACGACGTCGGAGCGCCTGCTGCGCAAGATGAACAACGACAAGCAGCTCGGCATGAACATCATCAGCGCGAAGGATCACGGCGATTCGTTCAACACGCTGGAATCGGGCCGCGCGGTCGCATTCATGATGGATGACGCGCTGCTCGCGGGCGAGCGCGCGAAGGCGAAGCAGCCGGGCGAATGGGTGATCGTCGGCACGCCGCAATCGGAAGAGGCTTACGGCTGCATGATGCGCAAGGGCGACGCCGACTTCAAGAAGGTCGTCGACGACGCGATCTCGCAAGTCGAGAAGTCGGGCGAAGCCGCGAAGATCTACGCGAAGTGGTTCGAGAACCCGATCCCGCCGAAGGGGCTGAACCTGAACTTCCCGCTGTCCGATTCGATGAAGAAGCTGTACGCGAACCCGAACGACAAGGCGCTCGACTGACCACACGGCCGTTGATGCAGAAATGACGCTACTGAAACGGAAGAGGCCACGCTTCTTCCGTTTCTTTTTGCTGGAGTCTTGCCCATGTCTTACCACTGGAACTGGGGCATCTTTCTGAGCCCCGTGTCGACCGGCGAGCCGACGACTTATTTCGGATGGCTGATGTCCGGCTTCTGGGTGACGATCGAAGTGTCGCTCGTCGCCTGGGTCATCGCGCTGATCGTCGGGTCGCTGTTCGGCGTGCTGCGCACCGTGCCGAACAAATGGCTGTCCGCGATCGGTACCGTGTACGTGTCGATCTTCCGGAACATTCCGCTGATCGTGCAGTTCTTCGTCTGGTATCTCGTGATACCCGAGTTGCTGCCTGCGTCGATCGGCACCTGGATCAAGCAGTTGCCGCCGACCACGCAGTTCTTTACCGCGTCGATCGTCTGTCTCGGCCTGTTCACGGGCGCGCGCGTGTGCGAACAGGTGCGTTCGGGGATCAACGCGCTGCCGAAGGGCCAGCGCGCGGCCGGCCTCGCGATGGGTTTCACGCAATGGCAGACGTATCGCTACGTGCTGCTGCCCGTGGCATACCGGATCATCGTGCCGCCGCTCACGTCGGAATTCCTGAACATCTTCAAGAACTCCGCCGTCGCGTCGACGATCGGTCTGCTCGACCTGTCCGCGCAGGCGCGCCAGCTCGTCGACTACACCGCGCAGACCTACGAGTCGTTCATCGCGGTCACGCTCGCCTACGTGCTGATCAACCTCGTCGTGATGGCGTTCATGCGCTGGATCGAAGGCCGTACGCGGCTGCCCGGCTATATCGGAGGCAAGTGATGCATCAGTTCGACTGGAGTAGTATTCCCGGCGCGCTGCCGACGCTGTGGTCGGGGGCGGTCGTCACGTTCAAGATCACGCTGATCGCGATCGTGGTCGGGATCGTCTGGGGCACGCTGCTGGCGCTGCTGCGGCTGTCCGGCGTCAAGCCGCTCGCATGGTTCGCGAAGGCGTACGTGACGGTGTTCCGCTCGATCCCGCTCGTGATGGTGCTGCTGTGGTTCTTCCTGATCGTGCCGCAGGTGCTGCAGGGCGTGCTCGGGCTGTCGCCGACGATCGACATCCGCCTTGCCTCGGCGATGGTCGCGTTCTCGTTGTTCGAAGCCGCGTATTATTCCGAGATCATCCGCGCCGGCATCCAGGCGGTGCCGCGCGGGCAGGTGAATGCCGCGTTCGCGCTCGGCATGAACTACGCGCAGGCGATGCGCCTCGTGATCCTGCCGCAGGCGTTCCGCGCGATGGTGCCGCTGCTGCTCACGCAGGCGATCGTCCTGTTCCAGGATACGTCGCTCGTGTACGTGATCAGTCTCGCGGACTTCTTCCGCACGGCCGCCAACATAGGCGATCGCGACGGCACGACCGTCGAGATGGTCCTGTTCGCCGGCGCATGCTATTTCGTGATTTGCTCGTTGGCGTCTGCTCTCGTCAAGGGTCTCCAGAAAAAGGTCACAAGATGATTTCCATCAAGAACGTTTCGAAGTGGTACGGCCAGTTTCAGGTCCTCACCGAATGCACGACCGAGGTCAAGAAAGGCGAGGTGGTCGTCGTGTGCGGGCCGTCGGGCTCGGGCAAGTCGACGCTGATCAAGACCGTGAACGGCCTGGAGCCGTTCCAGCAGGGCGAGATCCTCGTGAACGGCCAGTCGGTCGGCGACAAGAAGACGAACCTGTCGAAGCTGCGCTCGAAGGTCGGGATGGTGTTCCAGCATTTCGAACTGTTCCCGCACCTGTCGATCACCGAGAACCTGACGCTCGCGCAGATCAAGGTGCTCGGCCGCGGCAAGGACGAAGCGGCGGAGAAGGGCATGAAGCTGCTCGATCGCGTCGGCCTGAAGGCGCATGCGCACAAGTATCCGGGCCAGTTGTCGGGCGGCCAGCAGCAGCGTGTCGCGATCGCGCGCGCGCTGTCGATGGACCCGATCGCGATGCTGTTCGACGAGCCGACGTCCGCGCTCGATCCCGAGATGATCAACGAAGTGCTCGACGTGATGGTCGAACTCGCGCAGGAAGGGATGACGATGATGGTCGTCACGCACGAGATGGGCTTCGCGAAGAAGGTCGCGCATCGCGTGATCTTCATGGACAAGGGCGCGATCGTCGAGGACGACCGCAAGGACGATTTCTTCTCGAATCCGAAATCGGAACGCGCGAAGGACTTCCTCGCGAAGATCCTGCACTGATGAGCGTTCGCGCGTTTTGGCGCGCGACCATGCGAAAACCGCCCGGCAGGCAGCCGGGCGGTTTTTTTTCGTCCGCCGCCGGGCGTTACCAGCTGTACCGGTAGCCGACCTGCCCGACGATCCCGCGCCGGTAGTCACCGCCGATGTTGCGCGCGATCTTCGCATTCGCGTACAACTCGCCCGACTTGCCGAAGCCGGCGGTCACGCCGACGCCGAGCTCGTACCAGGTGCGCCCGAGATGCGTGGCGAACGGCGTGCCGCCGACCACGGTCTGCCCCGGCGACAGGAAGTCGTGCAGCACGTCGGCCGTGAAGTACGGCGTCGCGGCGCCGCCGCCCGCGTCCGACTGGAGGTTCGGCCGGAAGATGCGCACGCCGACGCGGCCGCGCAGCGCATTCGTCGTCGTGCCCGATACGGCCGACACGTTGTCGTTGAACCCGTTCAGCTTCAGGTATTGATACATCAGCTGCGCCTGCGGCTCGATCGCAACGGGGAACGTGCCGATCGCGAACGGCTTGCCGACTTCCTGCGACAGCGCGACGCCGAAGCCGTTCTGCGACGCTTCGTTGCCGTAGCTGTCGCGATAGCGGTTGCCGTAGTGCGTGACCTGCCCGACGCTGTCGAAGTAGGTGCCGTCGGACAGGTAGCGGGTCCAGTAGCCGCCGACGCTCTGTGCATGCATCTCGACCGAGCCCGTCGACGTCGACAGGTTCGGCGAGCCGGCGCGCGCCATGTCGCTGAAGCTCGCATTCGACACGCCGATGCTGGCCGTCACGCCCGCATGCGTGCTGCCGGCGCCGCCCGGTGCCTGGTCGAGCGTCCAGTCCTTGCCGAACTGCGCGAAGAACGTGCGTTCGTCGGCCGAGAAGCGACCCGCGTTCGCATCGAGACTCTGGCCGCCGATGCGCCCCCACACGCCGTCGCGATTGCCGGGCTGTTGCTTCTCGACGTTGTAGAGGTCGCCGACGCGCTCGTGCAGCCTGCCGAGCGTCGAGAAGCCGTAGTCGGTGTTCAGCAGCGGCGTCATCGCGTAGCCGGAGACGCCCGGACGATACGCGAGCGCGCCGCCGTTGCCGTTGCCGTTTCCATTCCCGTTGCTGCCGCCGTCGCCGCCGCCGGACGGGTGGATCGGGTCGACCGGGTCGGTCGGGTCGAGCTGCGAACGCAGGTACCAGCCGCTCGCATCGCCTTGCCCGCCGCGATAGAGCCGGTATTCGTACGCGCCGGCCTGTACCGGGCCGGCGAGATGGAACGCCGACGCGGTGGTCGTGCCGCCGTTGGCCGTGACGACCACGGCAATCCCGTCGCCGGTCGTCTGCGCGCCGGCGCCGGCCGTGTTGGCGATCTTCAGGCCGGTCGTGCCGGTCGCCGCGCCGCCGTTCACGATCAGCCGGTCGGTCGGCGATGCGTCGGCGCCGAGATACGTGTTCAGCGCGATCGTGCCGCCGTTGCCGACGTAGCCGCCGGTCGTCAGCGTCTTGTAGCTGTCCGTCAGCGTCGGCGAGCCGGTCGGCGCGGCGAACGCGACGAGGCCCGCGTTGTTCAGGCGGCTCACGACCGAGCTGCCCGTCATGCGCCACGTGCTCGTGCCGTCGACGCTCAGTGCGACCGGGTCGATCCTGCCGGTCAGCGTGGTGCCGTTCGCGAGGAACACGTTGCCGGTGCTCGACGCGTCCGACACGATGTCGCCCGCGAGGTTGACCGCCGATGCGCTGAACGTCACGTTGCTGCCGTTCGCGAGATTCAGCAGCGTACCGTTGCCGGCCGTCACGACCGTGCCGTTGCGCACCGCGATGTCGGCCGTGCTCCCGCGCGCGGCGAACGCCGGCCCGGTGGCGGACGTCACGCTGCCGCCGTCGACGAGCACCGAGCTGGTCGCGCCGTTCGCGAGCGTGTCCGACGTCAGCACGCCGGCCGTCGCGCCCGTGAGCGCCGTGCCGGTCAACGCGAGCACGCCGCCGCTGTTCGCGGTGGCGCCGCTGCCGGCCGCGCTGGTGAGCGACGAACCCGTATCGGCGATGCGGCCGCCGTTTTGCGCGACGATGCCGTCGGCCGCGTTGCCCGACGCGGTGACTTTCGCGCCCGACAGCAGGGCTGTCGCGCCACCGTCCATGATGATCGCATGCGCGTTCGCGCCGGTCGTCGCGATGGTCGTTCCGTTGGCCGTGAGCGCGGAATCGGCGCCTGACACGGACACGCCGCGCGCATCGGCCCCCGCCGTGCGGACGACCGTGGCCGCATCGGTCGCGATACGCGCGCCGGCGCCGGTCGACGTGAGGCCGTCGGCGCCGTTGCCGGTCGTGGCGACCTGCGTGCCGGACAGCGCGATCGTTGCATTCGCACCCAGGTTGCGGACCCCGCTGCCCGAGCCGCCGACCGCGATCGACGTCGCGCCGGCCGCGATGCCGCCGCCCGTGACGGTCGAGTCGATCAGCACGCCGTCGGCGTTGCCGTTCGCGATGACGGTGCCGGCGCCCGACAACGCGACCGAAGCGCCGGCCCCCGTCAGACGCACGCCCGCGACACCGTCTTCGGCTTCGATCGAACCCGCATTGGCGAGCGTGGCCGACGCACCCTGCACGAGCGCGCCGGTGCCGTTGGTCACGCGGATCGTCGACGCGTTGTTCACCGTGCCGAGCGTGCCGGCCACGACGCCCGTCGAGCCGGCGCCGGTCAGCAGCACCGTGCTGCGGTTCTCGAGCGTGCCGAGATTCTGCGCGATGAAGCCGGTCACGCCGGCGGTCGACGACGTGACGGCCGCGTGGTTGGTCAGCGTCGTCGCGACCGGCGCGCCGGCATTCGCGCCGGCGAGGTCGTGCGCCTGCCCGTCGACGACGCCCGCGGTCGCGCCGGCCGCGTTCAGGTTGATCGTCGCGCCGGCGTCGATCGTGCCCTTCGCGCCGCCTTCGACCGCGATCGCGATGCCGTTCGCGCCGTTGACGTCGTAGACCGCGTTGCCGGTCGACAGCGTGGTGCCGGCGTCGGTTGCGAGTACGCCGCGCGAGCGCTGGCCGTTGACGTCGGTCGTCAGCACGCCGGCCGTGGATGCACCCGTGTAGGCCGCGCCACCCGCGACGCGGAACAGCGTCGAATCGTCGGTGTCGACGCTCAGGTGCTGCCCGGCGACGTTGATTTTCGAGCCCGCGCCGTAGGCGTAGAAGCCGATCTGGTTGGTGCCCGACATGAAGGCCGGCACGGCGTTCGCGCCGATGTCGATCGTCGCGCCCGAACGCGCATGCACGCCGATCGCGCCCGCGCCCGTCAGGTTCAGCGCGCCGTCGAGCGTGGCCTTCGCGAGCGGCCCCTCGGCCCAGACGCCATAGTTGCGCGTGCCCGACGCCGGATCGAGGCCGCCGGCCACGTTGATCGTGCCGGTCGACGTCGCGGCCGTCGCGTTCGTGCCGGTGCCGACGACCATGATGCCGATGCCGTTCACGCCATTCAGCGTGATCGTGCCCGTGTTGGTCACGGTCGCGGCGGTGTTGGCCGCCAGCATGCCGACGTTGGCGAGCGGCGTGCCGGCCGCGGCGCCGTTGACGACGATCGCGCCCGCGTTGGTCAGCGTGCCGGAAGTCGAGCCGATGCTCGCCAGCGCGGCGCCGTTCTGGGTCTGCGTGCCGATCACGATCGTGCCGAGATTGCTCGCGGTGCCCGACGCGCCGAGCAGGATGCCGTACGCGTGCGCGGCGAGCGCGACGTCGTTCGTGGCTTCGGGCGCGGCGACGTCGTACTGCGCGGCGCGGCCGAGATAGATCGTGCCGCCGGCTTCGTTCGTGAAGCTGCCGCCGGCGACGAGGCCGCCGATCACCTGACTGTCCAGCGTCGTCGCGTTGACGCCGACGTTGATCGTGCCGGCGTTCGACGCGTGCGCGCCGTCCGTCGCGGCCACCGCGTAGTTCTGCAGGTCGAGCCGGTTGCGGGTGAGATCCCACGCGCCGACGTTCATCACGCCGTTGTTGACGAACGTGGTGCCCGTGCCGTTCGCATACACGCCGCTGCCTTCGACATACGTGCCGAGCCCGAAGTTGTCGGGCCGGGCGGTGCCCGTGTCGACGTTGTCGCCGGCCGTGTAGCCGGATGAGATCGTGCCGTTGTTGACGCCGCTCGAGCCGCTCAGCAGGCGCACCAGCGTGAAGTCGCCCGACAGGCGCCCGTCGTTGACGAAGTGCGCACCGTTCTCCGCGACGACCGCCGCGCTCGCGTCGATCGTGTTGGAGCCGCGGAAGTCGATCTGGCCGCCCTTGCCGATGTGCAGCGTCGCGTTTGCGCCCGTACCGTGCATCGCGGACGGGTAGTTCCGGGGCAGCGCGTTCTTGTCGCCGGGCGACACGTTGTTCGCATACTCGAAGATCTGCGGGGAGAGCGTCACGGCCTGGCCGAATGCGTTGTCGTAGGCGGTCTGCGAGCCGAGCGCGCCGTTGCGGACCGAACGCACGAGAAAGTCGTTGTACGCGGCGAGCGACGCGGCATCGGTGACGGTCCACGTGCTGCCGTCGAACGCGGTGAAGGTACCGGCGTAGGTCGGCACGTCGAGCTTGATGCTGCCGACGGGGCCGCCGCTCGCGAGATAGTCGCCGGTGATGAACCAGATCTGGTTGCGCGAATTCCAGTTGATGACGCTCGGGACCGAGCCGGTGCCGTCCGCGTAGGTGAGATCGCTCTGCTTGGCCGCGATCGTCATTACGTTGCCGGTCGCCGCGGGCGCGTTCGCCGCGTTGCCGATCGAGACGTCGAGCGTGCCGCCCGAGCTTGCGACCGTGCCGATCCGCGTGTTCACGTACTGGTCGCCGCTCACGTCGTGGTACACCTGCACGACGGTCGAGCCGGCGTTCGACGACACGAACGCGGACGAGTCGTAGGTGGCGACGGACGTGCGACCGCCCGTGATCGAATCGGGGGTGCCGACGCTTTGCGTCTTGCCGCCGAGCGTGACCAACGGCTGATTCGGGTTGCCCGAAATGATGGACGTGTTGGCGAGCGGCATCGGCGTGTAGCCCATGTCGCCGGTCGCGCCCGTCCAGGCGCCCGTCAGGCCGACCCGGTCGCCGCCCGACACGGTCGTGGCGCCGACGAGGTCGTTGTTGACGGTCGGGTTGAAACTGTCGAGCACGCAGGTGCCGCCGCTCGCGATTGCGGCGCCGTTGCCGCAGGTCGACGCGTGTACGGTGCCGACCGACAGCGCGGCCAGGGCGGCGCCGAGCGCCGCGACGCGCAGTGGCGACCGGCGCACGGCGTGACGCGTTGCCTCGTGCGCGGTGCGGCGACTTGCCCCCGATGCGCTGCCCGAGCGCTTGCCGCGCGCCCGGGTCGTTTCCGCCACCGCGACCCAGCAGCCGGCGGCCTCGCTCCATATCGATCGAAATGAGTGATTCACGACATACCCCTCTTTCTTCTTTTGACGTGGCATTCGCCGCCATTCGGCGAATTCGCATTCCGCGGTGGGGAAATAATCCGAAGGGGCGTGCGGCGGCTATGGCTGCGTGTCGCGCCAATCGTGTTTAGTTACACCGAGGATGGGCGGAGTCTACTGATTCGAATGGGCGTCGATTATCGATAAACTGGAAACTGTAATGATGCGAACCGTAGTGCGTGGTATTTTTGATTTGTGTGGGTAATCGAACCGAAAGCTATGGTGGAGGCGGGTTTGGGCGGTGGGTGTGAGAATCCGGGAGGGTGGCCGGAGTGGGTGGGATAGCGCACGGTTCCGGCAGGCGTGGCGCGTTAAAATGCAGGCCCGGATTTTAGTTTTAATTGGTGATTATTTTGTTTGCTGCATCTTTTATTTATTTTCGCTTGTAATTTAATAAAATCAAGCGAATGTTGCGTGGCATCGATTGATTGCGCCGACTGGTGCTCGAAATGGAACCCGATTGGCTGGGGCCGAGCGATTTGCGCCGACGACGCGCGTCGTCGACAGTGCGGTATGACGCCCGCGCAGCCAGCAGAAAATGAGCAGAAAGCGGGCGCAGCCGATGCCGCGCCGGGCGTCAGAAATCGATCGCGTCGTCGGAATCGCCGTCGGCCGCGGTAGCGAGCGCTTCGCGAACCACCGCGCGCGGCGCGGACGCCGACGCGTCGAGTGACGGGTTGCGCAGCTTCTCGAGCACGCGCTCGGGCACCGGAATCTGCATCCGCGCGGCGACGTCGCCGCACTGGAACATGATCAGCTCGCCCGGCTCGAATGCGGTCCAGACTTCGTTGTCGGTGAGCGGCTGTGTCGCGATCACCGCGACGCGATCCTCGGGCGTCGTGTATTTGGCGAAGTCGATCGACAGGTCTTCGTCGACGAGATGCGCGGTCGAGAACGGCCAGCGCCGCACGAGGTAGTGCAGCCGCGTCGAGCAGTGCGCGAAGAGCGCCTGGCCGTTCGACATCAGGAAGTTGAACACGCCGTGATCGGTGATGCCGCGCGTCAGTTCGCCGACCCGCTCGAACAGCTCCGGCAGCGGCGGCTGCGCGCCGGGAAAGGCTTCGCGCAGCCCCTGCATCAGCACGCAGAACGCCTGTTCGCTGTCGGTCGTGCCGACCGGATGGTAGACGCTGCCGTCCATGTCCGGCGCGTAGTCCTGCAGGTCGCCGTTATGCGCGAAGATCCAGTGCCGGCCCCACAGTTCGCGCATGAACGGATGGCTGTTCTCGAGCAGGATGTGCCCCTGCGTCGCCTTGCGGATGTGCGCGATCGTGTTCTTGGACTTGATCGGGTAGCGCTTCACCATTTCGGCGATCGGCGACGTGGCCGATGCCTGGTGATCGATGAAGAGGCGGCAGGCCTTGTCTTCGAAGAACGCGATGCCCCAGCCGTCGGCATGGTGATCGGTGAGCCCGCCCCGGGCCGCGAAACCTGTGAAGGAGAATGTGACGTCCGTCGGCGCGGCGCAGTTCATTCCTAGGAGTTGGCACATTTTACGTGGGGCGGCAGGCTGAAGCAGGGGGTAACGAACCGGGCGAACCCCGGTACAATGCGGCTTCTAGCATATCACCGAGCCCTGAGCGGTAAAAAGCGGATTCCGCTGGCCAAAGGCCCCGTGTTGCGGTTTGCCGTCAGTCGGCCCGCGCACGTGCGTTCCGGCCCCGCCGATGGCACGCCCGTTCCTCACGACGCCTCCTATGACTGCCTCGAACGCTTCTTCCCCGGCGACGCTTTCGCTCGCCCGTCCCGACGACTGGCACCTGCACCTGCGAGACGGCGACATGCTCGCCGCCGTGCTGCCGCACACCGCCCGCCAGTTCGGCCGCGCCATCGTCATGCCGAACCTGAAGCCGCCGGTCACGACCACCGCGCAGGCGCAGGCGTATCGCGAGCGCATCCTCGCCGCGCTGCCGGCCGGGATGACGTTCGAGCCGCTGATGACGCTGTACCTGACCGACAACACGCCGCCCGACGAAATCCGCCGCGCGCGCGAAAGCGGCTTCGTGCACGGCGTGAAGCTGTATCCGGCAGGCGCCACGACGAATTCCGACCATGGCGTCACCGATCTCGCGAAATGTGCGAAGACGCTCGAGGCGATGCAGGAAACCGGCATGCCGCTGCTCGTGCACGGCGAGGTGACCGATGCGTCGATCGACCTGTTCGACCGCGAGAAGGTGTTCATCGACCGCGTGATGACGCCGCTGCGCCGCGATTTCCCGGGCCTGAAGGTCGTGTTCGAACACATCACGACGAAGGACGCGGCCGACTACGTCCGCGATGCCGACGCGGCGCCCGGCCTGCTCGGCGCGACGATCACCGCGCATCACCTGCTGTACAACCGCAACGCGCTGTTCGTCGGCGGGATCCGCCCGCATTACTACTGCCTGCCGGTGCTGAAGCGCGAGACGCATCGCGTGGCGCTGGTCGAGGCCGCGACGTCGGGCAACCCGCGCTTCTTCCTCGGCACCGACAGCGCGCCGCACGCGCGCGACGCGAAGGAAACCGCGTGCGGTTGCGCGGGCTGCTACACGGCGCTGCACGCGCTCGAGCTGTACGCGGAAGCGTTCGACACGGCCGGTGCGCTCGACAAGCTGGAAGGGTTCGCGAGCTTCTTCGGCGCCGATTTCTACGGGCTGCCGCGCAGCGCCGAGACGGTCACGCTGCGCCGCGAGCCGTGGGAACTGCCGCGCGAGATCTTCGCGGGCGAGACGCCGGTCGTGCCGCTGCGCGGCGGCGAGACGATCGGCTGGAAACTGGCGTGAACTGCGCGCCACCGCGCGAACCCGGCCCCGCGGCCGGTCGCGCGGCGGCGGATTTCGCGCGGATCGACTGGTCCGCGCCGTGGCTCGCGCCTTACGCGGAGCCGGGCCGCGCGTGGCAGGCGGCTGCCCGTGCGCGCGCGGCCGCGCTGCTCGATGCGTTGAACGGCGCGTTGGATCGCGTATCGCGAGGCGGCGATCGCGTCACCGGTCGCGGCAGGTCGCTGCGCTTCGTGCCGCAGGCCGAACTGCCGCCCGGCGTCGCGTACGAGACCCATATTGCCGACACCGGGCGGGTGCCGACCCGCCACCATCTTCACGACTTCTTCAATGCGCTCGTCTGGTTCGCGTACCCGCGCACCAAGGCCGCGTTGAACGCGCGCCAGGCCGCGGCGATCGACGCGGCGGGCGGCGTCGGCCCGGTGCGCGGCACGTTGCGCGATGCGCTCACGTTGTTCGACGAGAACGGCGCGCTGTTCGTCACCGCCGACCGCGCGCTCGCCGACGCGCTGCGCGGCTTCGACTGGCCGCGGCTGCTGGTGAGCTCGCGCGATGCGTGGGGCACGCGTTGCGAAGCGCGGCTCGTCGGCCATGCGCTGCTCGAACAGCTCGTCGCACCGTACAAGTCCTGCACCGCGCACGCCTGGATCGTCGAAGTGAGCGCCGACTATTTTTCATGGCCCGACGCGCGACGGATCGCGCATGTCGACGCGCACATCGCCGCCGAACTGGCGACGCGCGCGCTGACGAGCCGCGACTTCGCGCCGCTGCCGGTGCTCGGCGTGCCGGGCTGGTGCGCGGCGAACGCCGACGCCGCGTTCTACGACGATCCGGCCGTGTTTCGCCGCGGCCGCCGCTCGCGCGCTGCCGACGGCGGCGCGCAGTGCTAGAATGCGCGTCGCAAAGCAGGCCAGGCAGTCGCGGCCTCGCCGCCTTCGGGCGCGCGGGGGCGAGGAAAGTCCGGACTCCACAGGGCAGGGTGATGGCTAACGGCCATCCGTGGCGACACGCGGAACAGGGCAACAGAAAGCAAACCGCCGATGGCCCGGCGCAAGCCGGGATCAGGTAAGGGTGAAACGGTGCGGTAAGAGCGCACCGCGGCGACGGCGACGTTCGCCGGCACGGTAACCTCCACCCGGAGCAATTCCAAGTAGGCAGGCGCGCATTTTCGGATGCAGGACGGGGCCCCCGTCTCGTCTGCGGGTAGGAAGCTTGAGCGCGTCAGCAATGGCGCGCCTAGAGGAATGACTGCCACGCGTTGCGTGCTTCGGCGCGCGGCGTGCACAGAATCCGGCTTATCGGCCTGCTTTGCCGTTCGAATGCGAAAGGGCCGGCGTCTCCTTGCGGAGCGCCGGCCCTTTTTTCTTGCGCGCGCCGTGCGGTCAGGCCGCGACGATGTCGAACGAATGCGTGAGTTCGGCCGTCTTCGCGATCATGATCGACGCGGAGCAGTACTTGTCGTGCGACAGGTTGATCGCGCGCTCGACCGTGGCCGGGTTCAGGTTGCGGCCCGTGACCGTGAAGTGGAAGTGCACCTTCGTGAACACCTTCGGATCTTCGCTCGCGCGCTCGGCCTTCAGCGTAACCGAGCAGCCGGTGACTTCCTGGCGGCTCTTCTTCAGGATCAGCACGACGTCATAGGCCGTGCAGCCGCCAGTGCCGAGCAGCACCATTTCCATCGGACGCGGCGCGAGGTTGTGGCCGCCGCCTTCCGGCGCGCCGTCCATCGTGACGAGGTGCCCGCTGCCGGTCTCGGCGGAAAACGCCATGCCGTCCTGACCCATCCAGCTTACTTTGCATTCCATGCTTGCACTCCAGCGTTGCCTGATTCGGATTCGATCCGGCATTGTAGCCCGCGGTGCAACGATCGGCTGATGCGCTGCACGACGCGCCATGCCGGCGCCGCGCGAGCGGGGCGCCGGCCGATGATTTCCCTGCCGGATTTAGGGGTTTTGCTCTAGGCGAGGACGGTTTCAGGTCGTGTGAGAGGTGGTTATGTACCTGATTTAAAACAGAAAGTAGCCTCCTTAAGCTTGCCGGTCGAAATCCCGCATCATGAGATTTGATTTCGCAATGCAAATTTTCTTGTGAAGTCGGCGGGGCATTCGTATAATAAGCCTCATTGGTTGTCGCGCTGCGGCAACCTCCGAATGTCTCCTCCACCCTCCTCCTAAGGTGGATTAAGCCCGAACCAGCCGTTCGGGCTTTTTTTCGTCCCATGCAAACATCGGCGCGCGGCTTGCGCGCATCGGCACCGTTACACCGGCTGGCGCGCAGCCGGCTGCGAGGTCGCGTCGGGCGGCGTGCCGCGCGAGCCGGCATCGGGCGCCGGCGCATGGGCGGCGGCCGATGCATGGCCGTGGCTGCGCGCGCAGAAGTGGCGGACGCGTTCGCGCACCGCGCGCAGGCGCGCGATACGATCTTCGGCATGGGCGGTTCGGGCCTCGGCGATGCGCGCATCGAGCGCGTCGAGCTTGGCTTCGCAGCCGGAGCGGGCGGCGACGGCGGGCGCCGCGGCGGCCAGCAGGGCGGCCGCGACGAAGGGCGTAAGTCGTTGTTTCATCATGCTGGTTTGTTGTTTTTCGGGTTCGGCCGGTCGGCGCGGCAAGGTCATGTGCCGCGCGTCGAGGGGTGCCGCCGCAGGCGCTCGGTTCGCCTGGCTTGTCGGGGCACGACCGAATTTTGGCCCATTTCGGCCGCCACGAACACGGGACGTGGATTCTCTTTGACCACGCAACCGTATTTCCTTTATAATTCAGGGCTTTTCCGCATTCATGCCCACGGAAAAAGAACAGGGAGAGCCTGCACCGCGCCTCGAAGCGCACACAGACAAGCAGGAAGAACACATCGGGCAAAGCATTTTTTTTGGATCGATCATGAAGACGTTTTCCGCAAAAGCCCATGAGGTGACGCGCGAATGGTACGTGATTGACGCGACGGATAAGGTTCTCGGCCGTGTTGCCAGCGAAGTGGCACGCCGTCTGCGCGGCAAGCACAAGCCTGAGTTCACCCCGCACGTCGACACTGGTGATTTCATCATCATCATCAACGCGAGCAAGTTGAAGGTCACGGGCAACAAGACGCTGGACAAGAAGTACTACCGTCACTCGGGCTACCCGGGCGGTATCTATGAAACGACGTTCGGCAAGATGCAGGAACGCTTCCCGGGCCGCGCGCTCGAGAAGGCGGTCAAGGGCATGCTGCCGAAGGGCCCGCTCGGCTACGCGATGATCAAGAAGCTGAAGGTCTACGCAGAAGCGACGCATCCGCACTCGGCTCAACAGCCGAAGGCGCTCGAGATCTAAGGGGAGCCCACATGATCGGTAACTGGAACTACGGCACGGGCCGCCGCAAGAGCGCTGTCGCACGTGTCTTCATCAAGGCTGGCAAGGGCGACATCATCGTCAACGGCAAGCCCATCGCTGACTACTTCTCGCGCGAAACGTCGCTGATGATCGTGCGTCAACCGCTGGAACTCACGAACCACGGCCAGACGTTCGACATCAAGGTGAACGTCAACGGCGGCGGCGAAACGGGTCAGGCAGGCGCAGTGCGCCACGGCATCACCCGTGCACTGATCGACTACGATGCGACGCTCAAGCCGTCGCTGTCGAGCGCAGGCTTCGTCACGCGCGATGCGCGTGAAGTCGAGCGTAAGAAGGTCGGTCTGCGCAAGGCACGCCGCGCAAAGCAGTTCTCGAAGCGTTAATTCCGCTTCATGGCCTCGCCGCTTTCGGGTGGCGTCCGCCGGAAAAACCGCCAGCTTTCACGCTGGCGGTTTTTTTATGCGCGCTGTTTCCCGCGCCCGGGCCGCTGCGGCGGCCGCCCGCGCGGGTACGCTTGATGAAATCGACAAGAACCTATTGATTTCATGGACTTCGGCACGATCTTCTGATCGGCCCTACAATAGCGGCTAAAGCTTTTTGGAGAGTTCGAATGAACGCTGTTACCGAAACCGCAGCAACGACGACCGATATGCCGCTGCCGTTCGTCTTCACCGACGCCGCGGCCGACAAGGTCAAGCAACTGATCGACGAAGAGGGCAATCCCGACCTGAAGCTGCGCGTGTTCGTGCAGGGTGGCGGCTGCTCCGGCTTCCAGTATGGCTTCACGTTCGACGAGGAAGTCAACGAGGACGACACCGTGATGAACAAGAACGGCGTCCAGCTCCTGATCGACTCGATGAGCTACCAGTACCTGGTCGGCGCCGAGATCGACTACAAGGACGACCTCAACGGCGCCCAGTTCGTGATCAAGAACCCGAACGCGACCACCACCTGCGGGTGCGGTTCGTCGTTCTCGGTCTGAGCGCGCGACAGATTCGCGCCGGTTCGCCGAAATGAAAAACGGGGCTTCATGCCCCGTTTTTTTATGCGCGCTCGCGCTGCAGCGCTCGCCGCGCGGCGGATATCGCGTCAGCGCGGATAGAGCGCGCCCAGCACGCGGTTGCCGGCTGCGCCGGTGACCGTCGCGAGATTGCCGGGCTGGCGCGCGGTGAAGCGGTACGCGAGCCACGCGAACGCGAGCGCTTCGACCTGCTGCGGTGGCACGCCGAGCGCGGCCGTCGTATCGACGGTGGCCGGCACGCCGGCTTCACGCAGCGCGTGCCGGAGTGCGTCGAGCAGCACCGGATTGCGTGCGCCGCCGCCGCATACGAACACGGCCTTGCAGCCGGGTGCGTGCTGCGCGACTTCGCGCGCCACCGACACGGCGGTGAGCGCGGTGAGCGTCGCCTGCACGTCCTCCGGTGCGACCTGCGAGAACGCGGCGAGCTTCGCATCGAGCCACGCGGGATTGAACAGGTCGCGTCCGGTGCTTTTCGGCGGCGGCGCGGTGAAATACGGCTCGTCGAGCAGCGCAGCGAGCAGCGCCGCGTGGACGGTGCCGCGGGCGGCGAACTTGCCGCCGTCGTCGTACGGCTTGCCCAGATGGCGGGTCGCCCATGCGTCGATCAGCGCATTGGCGGGGCCGCAGTCGAAGCCGCGCACGTCGCCGCCCGCGCCGGGCAGGATCGTGATGTTGCTGATCCCGCCGAGATTGCAGACGACCCGCGTTTCGCCCGGTGCGCCGAACACCGTCGCATGGAACGCGGGCGCGAGCGGCGCGCCGTGACCGCCGGCGGCCACGTCGCGGCTGCGGAAATCGGCGATCACGTCGACCTGCGTCAGTTCGGCGAGCAGCGCTGGATTGTTGAGCTGGCGCGTATAGCCGCGCTCGGGGCGATGGCGCACGGTCTGGCCGTGCACGCCGATCGCGCGGATCTCGTCGCGCGACAGGCCGGCCGTGCGCTGCAATTCATGACAGCACACCGCATAGCGCGTGACGAGCGCATTCGCCGCGAGCGATTCGCGGTCGATCTCGTTGTCGCCGGGCTGCTGCAGCGCGAACAGCGCGTCGCGCAGCGATTGCGCGAAGCCGACGAACGCTTCCGCGAGCACGACCGGCGCGCGGCCGGCCTCGAAACGCACGGCGACGCCGTCGACGCCGTCCATGCTGGTTCCCGACATCAGCCCGAAGTAGATGCCGTCTGCCGGATGGGCAGGCTGCGGCTGTCGTTGCGGCACGTTGGGTTCTCCTGGATCGTGCGGCGCGGGCCGGTGCCGCGCGCCTTGCGCCCGATTATCCGCGTAACGTGACGCGTCGTTAAGCGATGCGCGCGCAAGTTATGGGAAAATCCCTGTTTTTGCGACATTCTTCCTGGCACCGATGAGCACCGAACCCAGTTCCAAGCCCGTTTTCCCGATCACCGACGAAGTCCGGCATGCGCTCGCCGTCACGAAGCGCGGCGTCGACGAACTGCTGATCGAGGAAGAGTTCGCGCAGAAGCTCGCGCGCAGCGCAGCCACGGGCACGCCGCTGCGCATCAAGCTCGGCCTCGATCCGACCGCACCGGACATCCACATCGGCCATACGGTCGTGCTGAACAAGATGCGCCAGCTGCAGGATCTCGGCCATACGGTGATCTTCCTGATCGGCGATTTCACGTCGCTGATCGGCGATCCGTCGGGTCGCAACGCGACGCGCCCGCCGCTCACGCGCGAGCAGATCGAATCGAACGCGAAGACCTACTTCGAGCAGGCCGCGCTCGTGCTCGATCGCGACAAGACCGAGATCCGCTACAACAGCGAATGGTCGATGCCGCTCGGCGCGGACGGGATGATCAAGCTCGCGTCGCGCTACACGGTCGCGCGGATCCTCGAGCGCGAGGATTTCACGAAGCGCTTCCAGGGCGGCGTGCCGATCTCGATTCACGAATTCCTGTACCCGCTGATGCAGGGCTACGATTCGGTCGCGCTGAACGCGGATCTCGAACTCGGCGGCACCGACCAGAAGTTCAACCTGCTGGTCGGTCGCGAACTGCAGAAGCAGTACGGCCAGGAACAGCAGTGCATCCTGACGATGCCGCTGCTCGAAGGCCTCGACGGCGTCGAGAAGATGTCCAAGTCGAAGGGCAACTACGTCGGCATCAGCGAGAAGCCGACCGACATGTTCGGCAAGCTGATGAGCATCTCGGACACGCTGATGTGGCGTTACTTCGAGCTGCTGTCGTTCCGCAGCCTCGACGAGATCGCCGGCTTCAAGCGCGAGGCCGAAGGCGGTCGCAACCCGCGCGATTTCAAGGTGCTGCTCGCGCAGGAAATCGTCGCGCGGTTCCACTCGCAGCCCGACGCCGAGCGCGCGCTCGAGGACTTCAACCACCGCGCGAAGGGCGGCGTGCCGGACGACATTCCGTCGGTCACGCTGGCCGGTGCGCCGCTGGCGATCGGGCAGTTGCTGAAGCAGGCGGGCCTCGTGCCGTCGACCAGCGAAGCGCTGCGCAACATCGAGCAGGGCGGCGTGAAGATCGACGGCGCGACCGTGTCGGACAAGGGCCTGAAGGTCGAGGCCGGCGAGTTCGTCGTGCAGGTCGGCAAGCGCCGCTTCGCACGCGTCACGCTGACCGCATGATCGCGCTGATCCAGCGTGTGACGCGCGCCGACGTGCGCGTCGGCGGCCGGACGACGGGCGAGATCGGCGCGGGCCTGCTCGCGCTGGTCTGCGCGGAGCGTGGCGATACCGAGGCCGCGGCCGACAAGCTGCTCGCGAAGCTGCTCGGCTACCGCGTGTTCAGCGACGCAGCCGGCAAGATGAACCTCCCGGTATCGAACATCGACGGCGAAGGCCGCGCGGGCGGGCTGCTGCTCGTGTCGCAGTTCACACTGGCAGCCGATACCAACAGCGGACTGCGTCCGAGCTTCACGCCGGCCGCGCCGCCCGACGAAGGCGCGCGGCTGTTCGACTATTTCGTCGCCGCCGCGCGGGCGCGCCATCCGGTCGTCGAGACGGGCGAGTTCGGCGCCGACATGCAGGTGTCGCTCGTCAACGACGGCCCCGTGACGTTCTGGCTGCAAGTGCGGCCCTGATTCTTCCCCGGAGATTCGCCGCGATGGCCACCACGCAGATTCTTTTCATCCGCCATGGCGAGACGGCCTGGAACCGCATCAAGCGTATCCAGGGGCATATCGACATCCCGCTGGCCGACACCGGGCTCGCGCAGGCGCAGCGGCTGGCGGCGCGGCTCGCGAGAGAGGCGCGCGACGGCGCGCGGATCGACGCGGTGTATTCGAGCGACCTGATGCGCGCGCAACAGACCGCGCAACCGTTCGCCGATGCGCTCGGGTTGCCGCTGCTGCTGCGCGAAGGGTTGCGCGAGCGTTCGTACGGCGCATTCCAGGGGCACGACAGCACCGAGATCGAGGCGCTGTTTCCGGACGCGTATGCGGCCTGGCAGACGCGCGACCCGGGCTTCGCGCCGGAGGGCGGCGAGTCGCAGCGTGCGTTCTATCACCGCGTGCTGCATGCGCTCGAACCGATCGTCGCCGCGCATCCGGGCGGCCGCATCGCGTGCGTCGCGCACGGCGGCGTGCTCGATTGCGTGTATCGCTTCGCGAACGGGATCGAGCTGTCGGCGCCGCGTACCTATCAGCTGCTCAACACCAGCATCAACGTCGTCGATTACGTGGATGGTCGTGCGCAGGTCGTGCGGTGGGCCGACGTGTCGCATCTCGAAGCCGCGAGCGACGACGACGGGTACCGCAAGGTGCTTTGAGCGCGCCACCCCCGTCCGACATGGCCGGCCCGGGGTGCCCTTTCTTCCTTTCGGTGTGATGCTTACTGCGGCAGCCCGTGACGCGTCTTGTAGTCGAGCGCGTACGCGATCTTGCCGGGCTTGTCGGCCGTGATCGGCTGGCGCAGCTTGTCGAATTCCCCCTTGCTGTATTTCTTCCCGCCGTTGATCGCATCGGCGCGCCCGAGGTCGGCGCCCGTCTTGCCGTCGATCACGGGGTCGGTGGCCGCGACCATCCGCGTCGATGCGTTCCAGACCGCATTCAGGTAGCCGGTGTCGGCCTTCGCCGGGTCGGGATCGGTCGTGCCGCCGCGCGTGAGGTCGTAGCTCGCCAGCGCGAACGTGCCGGGCTGCGCGCGCAGCCAGTCGGCCCAGTAGAACTCGAGGTAGTCGGTCGCTTGTGCGGGCTTGCTGTAGCCGATGTCGCGCGTGAAATAGACGAGCGAGCGGTAGCGGTCGTTCGTCATCCCGAGTGTCAGGCCGAGGCCGGTCGGCAGTTGCGCGGTCGTGATCGGCTTGCCTTCGCCGTTCTTCAGGCGCAGGTAGCCGCGGCTTTGCATCTGCTGCCAGAACGCGTCGCCCGAGTAGTCGCTGAGGTTGTCCTTGACGACGACGTGCACGTGCAGCGCCGGGCCGCCGTCGGGCGTTTCGTAATAGGTCGACAGGCCGTGGTGGCCGTCGGTCAGGTACAGCGCGTCGCCGTTCGGGCCGATCACGACGGGGTTCAGCACCGAGCGGTCGCGGGCGTTCGCGTCGGTCGTTGCGCACGTGTAGCTGGCCGGCTCGCGCAGCGACGATCGGGCCGTGTAGCCGCTTGATGCGACGCCGCCGAGGCCTTCATCCGCGCAGAAGTCGTCGAACTTCTTGTCGGGCTGCAGTTCGTAGCGGCCGAGCTTGTAATAGATCTGGTCGTAGCCGATCGCACCCTGCGTCGGATGGAGATCGCCGAGCGTGACGTCGATCAGGTCGCCGGCGCGGGCCGCCTTCCACTTGCCCGGTGGCGGGGTGGTCGTGGCGGGCGGCGTGGGAGCCGGCGTCGTCGTGCCGCCGGATGGCGGTTGTGCGTCCGTGCGTGCGACGGCGACGACGTCGTCGCCGCCGCACGCGGCGAGGGCGAAGAGGGTGGACAGGCTGGCGGCAAGGGCGAAACGGATCGGCAGGCGTGGCATCGCGGGCATCGGGTGTCGGTAGCGGGTGGCGGGACACCGCGCGGGCCACGGGCGTGCGTGACAGGCAGGACGTGCGACCGTGCGCGGGTGCAAGCCCGTCAGCTTGTCACAGGTATTTGACGGTAAATTGAAATGATCCGAACAAGCGGATCGTCAGGCTGGCGGAGTGTCGTCGGACGGGGTGGCCGTCGCGCGGCGGCGCGCACGCTTTGACGCGCCGTTGACGAGCGCCCAGCGCAGCACGGGGGCGACCGCGCGAATGCCGGGCCGGACCACCGCGCGCCGCAACGGCGCGAACGTCGACACGCCGAGCATGCGCTGCGCCCACGGCGGCAGCAGGTCGATCCCGGCATGCATCACAAGCGACGCGGCAGGCCGCAGCGCGGGCCTCGCGACCGGCACGTTCAGCAGGATCGACATCACGTCGAAGGTACGCGGCCCGGCTTCGAGTTCGGGCAGCATGCGCGCGAGATAGGCCGCCACCTCGGCGCGTGAACGAGGGACCTCATCGGCGCCGAGCAGCTCGGCGATCAGTGCCGTCTCCGCGTAGTAGCGGTCCTGCAGTTCGCCCGGCAGCGCCGGATTCACGTAACGCAGATGCGCGGCGAGGAAGCTCGACACTTCCGCGACGTGCACCCAGGTCAGCAACGCGGGATCGTCGGCGCGGTACGGCCGGCCATCCGGCGCGCTGCCCGTGACGCGCGCATGGATCGCTTTCACGCGCTCGATCAGCGCGAGCGCGTCCGCGCGGCTGCCGAACGTCGTCCCCGTGATGAACGTGGCGGTGCGCCGCAAGCGGCCGAAGATGTCGGTGCGGAACGACGAATGATCCCAGACGCCCGCGAGCGCGAGCGGGTGGAGCGCCTGCAGCAGCAACGCGGCGATGCCGCCCGTCATCATCGACGTGAAATCGGCATGCACGCGCCAGCAGACGGCGTCGGGGCCGAACAGCCCCGGGTCTCCGGGCGGAGAGGAGAGATCGATCGACGGGCCACCGCCGCCGGCCGTCAGGTGCGTGATGCCGGCCACGAGCCGCTTGCGGATCGGCTCGGCCCAGCGCGGGCCCGGCGCGGGCGCGGTGGGGTGGCGGCTGGGCGGCGTCGTCATGGCGGTGCGGCTCGGGCGACGGATTACTTCCCGTCGGGGGTATCCCACTCGTCGCGTTCGGGGCGGCGCGCGTCGGGTACCGACAGCCCGAAGTGGCGATACGTGAGCAGCGTCGCGACGCGCCCGCGCGGCGTGCGCTGCAGGAAGCCCTGCTGGATCAGGTACGGTTCGAGCACGTCCTCGATCGTGTCGCGCTCCTCGCCGATCGCCGCCGCGAGGTTGTCGATGCCGACCGGGCCGCCATCGAACTTGTACAGGATCGCTTCCAGCAGCTTGCGGTCCATCAGGTCGAAGCCGACCGGATCGACGTCGAGCATCGCGAGCGCGGCGTCGGCAACCGCCGCGGTGATCTGGCCGTCGGCCTTCACTTCCGCGAAGTCGCGCACGCGACGCAGCAGCCGGTTCGCGATCCGCGGCGTGCCGCGCGAGCGTTTCGCGATTTCCAGCGCGCCGTTCGGATCGATCTGCGCATTCAGCAGCGACGCCGAGCGCCGTACGATGCGCGACAGTTGATCGGCGTCGTAGAACTCGAGGCGCGCGACGATCCCGAAACGATCGCGCAGCGGGTTGGTGAGCATCCCCGCGCGGGTGGTCGCGCCGACCAGCGTGAACGGCTGCAGGTCGAGCTTCACGCTGCGCGCGGCCGGGCCTTCGCCGATCATGATGTCGATCTGGTAATCCTCGAGCGCCGGATACAGGATTTCCTCGACGACCGGCGACAACCGGTGGATTTCGTCGATGAACAGCACGTCGTTCGCTTCGAGGTTCGTCAGCAGCGCGGCGAGATCGCCCGCGCGCTCGAGCACGGGGCCCGACGTCTGGCGCAGGTTCACGCCCATCTCGCGCGCGATGATGTGTGCGAGCGTCGTCTTGCCGAGACCCGGCGGCCCGAACAGCAGCACGTGGTCGAGCGGCTCGGAGCGGCGCTTCGCGGCTTCGATGAAAATCTCGAGCTGGCCGCGCACCTTTTCCTGGCCGACGTAGTCGTCGAGCTGGCGCGGTCGCAACGCACGTTCGAACACCTCCTCGTGCGACGAGGCAGGTGTGGCGGCGATGATCCGCTGCTCGGTGGCGAGTTTGTCGGTTTCAATCATGCGGCCATTGTACCGCGCGACGCAGCCCGGGCCACCTGGCCGAACGGCCGACTGGCGAGCGCCGCGCGGCGGCGCGACACTGGCTTCGACGGCCGGATCGAACGCGCGTTACGCCTTCGACAATGCCTTCAGCGCGAGCTTGATGCCTTCGGACACGCCGGTGCCGGCCGGTACGTTCTTGATCGCGGCAAGGCCTTCCTTCTCGGAGTAGCCGAGCGCCAGCAGTGCGTTGAGGATGTCGGTCGCGTGGTCGGACGGCGACGCGGCGCCGGCGAGCGCGCCGAGGTCGGCGCCGAGCTTGCCCTTCAGTTCGAGCAGCAGGCGCTCGGCGGTCTTCTTGCCGATGCCGGGTAGGCGCGTGAGGCGGGCGGCGTCCTGCATCGTCACGGCCTGCGCGAGTTCCTGCACGCTCATGCCGGACAGCACGGCGAGCGCCATGCGCGCGCCGATGCCGGTGATCTTCAGCAGTTCGCGGAAGGTCGTGCGCTCCTGCTGCGTCAGGAAGCCGTACAGCAGGTGCGCGTCCTCGCGGACGATCTGCTGCGTGAGCAGCACGACGCGTTCGCCCGTTTGCGGCAGGTTGTAGAAGGTGCTCATCGGCACGTCGATTTCGTAGCCGACGCCGTTGCAGTCGACGAGCAGATGAGGCGGGTTCTTTTCGAGCAGGATGCCGGCGATGCGACCGATCATGGAGGACGGGATGCGAGGAAGAAAGCGCGAGTGTAGCGCACGCGCGGCGCAATGCCGATGGGCGCGGCCGTCAGGCCGAAGCGGCGCGGGTCGCGCGCATGGCGGGCGCGGGCAAACCGGGCAAGGCGGCCAATGCAGTCGAGCCGACGTGCCGGGCCGCGGTGTGCGGCGTCAGCCGACCAGTCTGCCGCGCCGCACCCGCAGCCCTTTCTGCGCGAGCGCCGGCGCGAGGCCGCCCAGCGTGCTGAGCGTGTTGCCGCCGTGCGCATGGCAGATCGCCATGCCGAGCGCGTCGGCCGCATCGGAGCCGGGCTGGCCGGACAGGTTGAGCAGCCGTGTGACCATTTCCTGCATCTGCGTCTTGGTCGCGCGGCCATAGCCGACCACGGCCTGCTTGAGCTGCAGCGCCGTGTATTCGGCGACCGGCAGGCCACCCGCGACGAGGCCGCAGATCGCGGCGCCGCGCGCCTGGCCGAGCAGCAGCGTCGACTGCGGGTTCACGTTGACGAACACCTTTTCGATCGCGGCCTGGTCGGGCGCGTGTTCGCGCACGATCGTCGACACGCCCTGGAAGATCGTGCCGAGCCGGGTGGCCAGGTCGGCCGTCGGCGTGCGGATCACACCGCTCGTGACATAGGCGAGCCGGTGGCCGCTGACGTCGATGACGCCGAAGCCGGTGACGCGCAGGCCGGGGTCGATGCCGAGAATTCGCATGAGTGAGGAGAGTGGCGTGATGCAGCGATACTACAACGAATGGTGCGGCACACCGGTTGCCCGGCCGTGCGCGAAGGCGTCGCGCAATAAAAAACCCGGCGGGGATGATGCCGCCGGGTTCCGGTGCAGCGGCCGCGCGGGCCGCGTGCGGCGATCAGTGACGGAAGTGGCGCACGCCCGTCAGGATCATCGCGATGTTGTGCTCGTCGGCTGCCGCGATCACTTCGTCGTCGCGCATCGAGCCGCCCGGCTGGATCACGCAGGTCGCGCCGGCCGCCACGACGACGTCGAGGCCGTCGCGGAACGGGAAGAACGCATCCGACGCGACGGCCGAGCCGGTCAGCGTCAGGCCGGCGTTCTGCGCCTTGATGCTCGCGATGCGGGCGGAATCGACGCGGCTCATCTGGCCGGCGCCGACGCCGAGCGTCATGCCATTGCCGCAGAACACGATCGCGTTCGACTTCACGTACTTCGCGACGCGCCATGCGAACAGCAGGTCGTCCATTTCCTTCGGCGTCGGGTGCCGCTTCGTGACGACGCGCAGCTCGTGCGGCTGCACGTTCTTCGAATCGAGCGACTGCACGAGCAGGCCGCCGCCGACGCGCTTCAGGTCGAATGCGTTATGGCCGTCGCCCAGCGCGATTTCGAGCAGGCGCACGTTCTGCTTCGCGGCGAACACCTGCTTCGCGGCGTCGGAGAACGACGGGGCGATCAGCACTTCGACGAACTGCTTCGCAACGGCTTGCGCGGCCGCTTCGTCGACTTCGCGGTTGAACGCGATGATGCCGCCGAATGCCGAGGTCGGGTCGGTCTGGAAGGCCTTCGCGTACGCGTCGGCCGAGTCGTTGCCGACCGCGACGCCGCACGGGTTCGCATGCTTGATGATCACGCAGGCCGGCGCGTCGAACGTCTTCACGCATTCCCACGCCGCGTCCGAATCCGCGATGTTGTTGTACGACAGTTCCTTGCCCTGCAACTGGCGGTAGTTCGCCAGCGCGCCGGCCGGCGCCGCGAGGTCGCGGTAGAACGCCGCGCTCTGGTGCGGGTTCTCGCCGTAGCGCAGGTCCTGAACCTTGTCGAACGCCAGGTTCAGCGTGGCCGGGTACGCGCTGCGCGATGCGTGCTTCAGCTCGTCGGTCAGGCTCGTCAGGTAGTTCGTGATCGCGCCGTCGTATTGCGCGGTGTGCGCGAACACCTTCGTCGCGAGGCGGAAGTTGGTCGGGTAGCCGACCGTATTGCCGTTCGCCTTCATTTCATCGAGCACGACCGCGTAGTCGGCCGGATCGACGACGACCGTCACGTCGCGGTGGTTCTTCGCGGCCGAGCGCAGCATCGTCGGGCCGCCGATGTCGATGTTCTCGATCGCGTCGGCGAGCGTGCAGTCGTCCTTCGCGATCGTCGCGACGAACGGATACAGGTTCACGACGAGCAGGTCGATCGTCGGGATGCCGTGCTGTTCGAGCGCCTGCATGTGCTCGGGCAGGTCGCGGCGGGCGAGGATGCCGCCGTGCACCTTCGGGTGGAGCGTCTTCACGCGCCCATCGAGCATTTCCGGGAAGCCCGTGTAATCGGCCACTTCGGTCACGGGCAGGCCCGCGTCGGCGAGGAGTTTCGCGGTGCCGCCCGTCGACAGCAGCTTGACGCCGAGGTCGGACAGCGACTTCGCGAAGTCGACGATGCCGGTCTTGTCGGAAACGGAAATGAGCGCTTGCTTGATCATGATGGAACCACCAATAGCCAGGGAAACGGGGACGGGACGGCCGCCTACAGCAGGCCGTGCTGCTGCAGCTTCTTGCGCAGCGTATTGCGATTGATGCCGAGGTACTCCGCGGCAAGCGACTGGTTGCCGCCGGCCTGTACGAGCACGACCTCGAGCATCGGCTTTTCGACGCAGGACATCACCATTTCATAGACGTCGTGCGGATTGGAGCCGTCTAGATCCCGGAAATACACGTCCAGGCTCTCGCGGACACATTGTTCGATGTTGTGCTTGCTCATGCTGCTAACTGGTTATGGTCGTCCGACTCGCCCTGGCCGTTTTCCTCTTCGTCGTCGACGTAGACGAGGTGGTCCGACAGCGCCTTTTGCGCCTCGAAGAATGCATTGACGGCGGCGAGTTGCTCGCGGGTGGAATCGAGCGTGTTCATTCGGTGCCGGAACCCGTTGGCACCGGAAAGGCCGCGAGTGTACCAGCCGATGTGCTTGCGCGCAGTACGGACGCCGGTGAATTCGCCATAGAAAGCGTAGTGGTCTTCCAGGTGTTCGTTCATCACGTGCTGGATCTCGTCGATCCGCGGCGGGGGCAGCAGCTCGCCGGTTTGCAGGAAATGATCGATTTCGCGGAACAGCCACGGCCGGCCTTGCGCGGCGCGACCGATCATCAGCGCGTCGGCGCCGGTTGCATCGAGCACGGCCTTCGCCTTGGCGGGCGATGTGATGTCGCCGTTCGCGACGACCGGAATCCGCACGGCCGCCTTCACGGCCGCGATCGTGTCGTACTCGGCGTCGCCCCGGTACAGGTCGGCGCGCGTGCGGCCGTGCACGGTCAGCATCGAGATGCCGGCTGCCTCGGCCAGGCGCGCGACCGTGATCGCGTTCTTGTGCTCGCGGTCCCAGCCGGTGCGGATCTTCAACGTGACGGGCACCGCATCGGGCCCGGTACCGACCGCCGCGACGACCGCCTCGACGATCCGCTGCACGAGCGGCTCGTTCTGCAGCAGCGCGGAGCCGGCCGCGACGTTGCAGACCTTCTTCGCCGGGCAGCCCATGTTGATGTCGATGATCTGCGCGCCGTTGTCGACGTTGTAGCGGGCCGCTTCGGCCATCATCGCCGGATCGGCGCCGGCGATCTGCACCGCGATCGGCTCGACTTCGCCTTCGTGGTTCGCGCGCCGCATCGTCTTCGCGCTTTTCCACAGCTGCGCGTTCGACGCGACCATCTCGGACACGGCGTAACCGGCCCCCAGCCGTTTGCACAGCTGGCGGAACGGACGATCCGTCACCCCGGCCATCGGGGCGACGAACAGGTTGTTACGCAATACGTGAGGGCCGATAACGGGCATCGTAATGGCGCCGCCCGCGGCACGCGCGGGCAGGGGAAGGGAAGACGGAAAACGGGCATTTTACCGTATTCCCATGCCCCGCCGATTTGACCCGGTTTGCCTGGAGAGGCGGTGCGGCGCGCCGCGTGTCAGTTGCGCTGGCCGAACATCATCTGGCGTGCGATCGCCTTCTTGAGCGGCGGCACGAATTCGAGCGCGGTGAGCGCCGCGCCACGCAGCAGCGGCAGCGGGCCCGCGTCGATCGTGAACAGGCGCGCCAGCGTGTCGGTCGCGCCGATCGTGAAGCGCCGGTCGAGCGCGCGGCGCGCGTTGAAGGTCGCGAGCGCGGTCGCTTCGAAGCCTTGTGCGGACAGTGTGTCGACGAGCGTGTGTGCATCGCGCAGGCCGAGGTTGAGCCCCTGGCCTGCCACCGGATGCAGCGTTTGCGCGGCATTGCCGACGATCGCGATGCGGCCGTTGACGAGCGTCTGCGCGGCGTTCAGGCCGAGCGGGAACGACGCGCGCCCGGCGATCGCGACGAATTCGCCCATGCGTTCGCCGAACACGCTGCCGAGCTCGCGCAGGAACGCATCGTCGGGCAGCGCGGCCCGTCGCGCCGCTTCGTCGGGCGTACAGCACCAGACGAGCGAGTAGTCGGCCTGACGCGGCCCGCCCAGCGGCAGCAGTGCGAGCGGGCCTTCGTGCGTGAAGCGTTCCCACGCGACGTTCGGGCGCGGCGCCGATACCGTGACCGTGCCGACGAGCGCGGTCTGGCCGTAGTCGCGGCGATGCTTGCCCGTATCGGCCTGCTGCTGGTGGAACAGCCCGCCTTCGGCGTTGATGACGATGCGCGCACGCAGCGTGCGTTCGCCTTGCGGGCCGTCGAGCGTCAGCGTGACGCCGTCGGCATCCTGCTGCGGCGTGTGCGCGGTGGTCGACGTGAGCCAGTCGACGCGCGTGCCGCGTACGGCGCCCGCGAGTGCCTGCACGATCGAGCCGTAGCGCACCACGTAGCCGAGCGCGGCGAGCGCGTGTTCGTCGCGGTCGATCAGCGTGCGGCCGAAATGGCCGCGCTGCGACACGTGGATATGTTCGATCGGCGTGGCGTCGGCGGGCCATGCGAGCGTATCGAGCAGCACGCGGCTGCCGTGCGACACGGCGATCGCGCGCGGGTCGTTCGCGCTCGCGGCCGGTTCGCGCGCATCGATCAGCGCGATCGACGCGTGCTGCGTCGCGCTGCGGCGGGCGAGCCAGCCGGCGAGCGCGAGCCCGACGGGGCCCGCGCCGACGATGGCGAGGTCGTAGTCCGGCGTGGCCGGGGAGGAAGCGGTCGTCATCTTGATTCGTGAAACGGAGGGTACGGTCGGCGGCCGGTCATGCGTCCGCGCGCATCAGCGCCTCGATCTCGTCGGCCGCGACCGGCACGCCGCGCGTGATCAGTTCGCAGCCGTGCTCGCGCACGATCGCGTCGTCCTCGATGCGGATGCCGATGTTCCAGTACTCGGGCGGCACGTCGTCGGCCGCGCGCACATACAGGCCGGGCTCGACGGTGAGCGTCATGCCGGGCTTCAGCGTGCGCCACGGCAGCGCGCCGTTGGCGTCGCGCGCGGCGAGCCGCTCGCGGTAGTCGCCGCAATCGTGCACGTCCATGCCGAGCCAGTGGCCGGTGCGGTGCATGTAGAAGCGCGTGTACGCACGCTCGGCGATCACGTCGTCGACGTTCGAGAAGCGCGTTTTCGGGATGATGCCGGTGTCGAGCAGCCCCTGGGCGAGCACGCGTACGGCCGCGTCGTGCGGCGCCTCGAACGGCACGCCCGCGCGCGTCGCGTCGATCGCGGCCTGCTGCGCGGCGAGCACGATGTCGTACAGCGTGCGCTGCGCGGGCGAGAAGCGCCCGTTCGCCGGGAACGTGCGGGTGATGTCGGATGCATAGCCGTCGAGTTCGCAGGCGGCGTCGATCAGGATCAGGTCGCCGTCCCGCGCGGCCGCGTTGCCGGCCGGGTAGTGCAGCACGCACGCGTTCGCGCCGGCCGCGACGATCGAGCCGTACGCGGGCGCCTGCGCGCCGTGCTTGCGGAACAGGTACAGCAGCTCGGCCTCGAGCTCGTATTCGCGGATGCCGGGGCGGCACACCTGCATCGCGCGGCGATGCGCGAGCGCGGAGATGTGCGCGGCGCGCATCATGATCGCGAGTTCGTGTTCGTCCTTCACGAGCCGCATGTCGTCGAGCAGCGGCGTGAGATCGAGCAGCGCGTCCGGCGCGGCGACGCCCGCGCGTGCCTGCGCGCGCACCGCGTCGAGCCAGCCGGCGAGCTGGCGCTCGAAGTCGGCCGATGCGCCGAACCGGTAGTGGACGGTGCCCGCATCGGCGAGCAGGCGCGGCATCTCGGTGTCGATCACGTCGACCGCGAACGCCGCGTCGAAGCCGAACGCGTCGCGCGCGGCCTCGGGCCCGTAGTGGAAGCCTTCCCAGATCTCGCGGTCGACGTTCTTGGCGCGGCAGAACAGGATCGATTGCGGCGCGCCGTGCGGCGCGGCCGCGTTCAGCACGAGCACGGCATCCGGCTCGGTGAAGCCCGTCAGGTAATGGAAGTAGCTGTCGAACCGGTACGGGTAGGCCGTATCGCGGTTGCGCAGCATTTCCGGCGCGGTGGGGACGATGGCGACGCCGCCGCCCGCGGCACGCAGTGCGGCAAGCACGCGTTCACGGCGCTGGCGGTAGACGTCGACGGCGATGGCGGTATCGAGGGGCGCGTTCATTCGTGCGATTGTAGCGCCGCGTGACGCCGTGCGTGAGAGTGGGGCCGGAAGCCGCACCGACTGGGCCCGCGCGGCCGCTGTTGCAAACCATCCACAGGCCGGACGGGCGATTTTCTACCCGGCTGCACCGGCCGGTTATGATCGACGACAACGTATACTCTCGGCGGTTCCCTTAAAAAGGCAGATGATGAAATTAATCGGTTCGCTCAGCAGCCCGTACGTCCGAAAGGCGCGGATCGTGCTTGCTGAAAAGAAGATCGACTACAAGCTGGAGCTCGAGAACGTGTGGGCGCCGGAGACGGATATTCATGCTTCGAATCCGCTCGGCAAGGTCCCGTGCCTCGTGATGGAGGATGGTGCCGCGGTGTTCGATTCCCGCGTGATCTGCGAATACGTCGATACGCTGTCGCCGGTCGGCAAGCTGATTCCGCCGTCGGGCCGCGAGCGCGTGGAAGTGCGCTGCTGGGAAGCACTGGGCGACGGCGTGCTCGACGCGGCGGTCGCGATCCGTCTCGAACACACGCTGCGCGAAGAAGGGCAGCGCAGCCCGAGCTGGATCGCGCGCCAGCAACGCAAGATCGACGATGCGCTCGTCGCGATGTCGCAGGGGCTCGGCGGCAAGACGTGGTGCGTCGGTAATCATTACACGCTCGCCGACATCGCACTCGGCTGCGCGCTCGGCTACCTCGACTTCCGGATGCCCGAGCTTAACTGGCGCGATCGCCACCCGAACCTCGACAAGCACTTCGTGAAGCTGCAGCAGCGACCGTCGTTCGCCGATACGCTGCCGCAGAACTGAGCCGCGGCCCGGCCCGCGCGCATTCGGCAGACGAAAGAAAAGCGCCCCGCGGGGCGCTTTTCTTTTTGTCGCGTGGGCCGCCGCAGCGGAGCGGCCGCGTGCGTCACTCGATCGATGCGTACACGGCTTCGCCGAGCGTGAACGAATCGCTGCGCGCGATCGGCCACCACTTGTCGTACAGCGAGAAGCCGCAGGTCTGGCCGTCGAGCAGCGCACCGGGCTTCAGGTACTTCAGCAGTTGCGACATCAATCGCACCTCGTGCGGCGCGACCCGCTGCACGATGTGATGCGCGCGCAGCTCGGACGGATGGGCGAGTCCGGCCGCCTGCACGAGTTCCTGCAGCGCATGCAGCGTGTTGCGGTGGAAGTTGTACACGCGCTCGGCCTTGTCGGGCACGACGAGCGCGCGCTGGCGCACCGGGTCCTGCGTCGCGACGCCGGTCGGGCAGCGGTCGGTGTGGCAGTGCTGCGCCTGGATGCAGCCGACCGCGAACATGAAGCCGCGCGCCGAGTTCACCCAGTCCGCGCCGATCGCGAGCGTGCGCGCGATGTCGAACGCGGTGATGATCTTGCCGCTCGCGCCGAGCTTCACGCGATCGCGCACGCCGATTCCGACGAGCGTGTTGTGCACGAGCAGCAGCCCTTCCTGCAGCGGCACGCCGACGTGGTCGGTGAATTCGAGCGGCGCCGCGCCGGTGCCGCCTTCCGCACCGTCGACGACGATGAAGTCGGGCACGATGCCGGTCTCGAGCATCGCCTTGGCGATCCCGAAGAATTCCCACGGATGGCCGATGCACAGCTTGAAGCCGGTCGGCTTGCCGCCGGACAGCGTGCGCAGCCGCTCGACGAATTCGAGCAGCCCGCGCGGCGTCGAGAATTCCGAATGCGTCGCGGGCGAGATGCAGTCCTTGCCCATCGGCACGCCGCGCGTCTCGGCGATCTCGGGCGTGATCTTCGCGGCCGGCAGCACGCCGCCGTGGCCGGGCTTCGCGCCCTGCGACAGCTTCACCTCGATCATCTTGACCTGCGGATCGGCGGCCTGCTTCGCGAACTTGTCCGGATTGAACGTACCGTCGTCGTTGCGGCAGCCGAAGTAGCCGGACGCGATTTCCCAGATGATGTCGCCGCCGTGCTCGCGGTGGTACTTCGACAGCGAGCCTTCGCCGGTGTCGTGCGCGAAGCCGCCTTTCTTCGCGCCGAGGTTCAGCGAGCGGATCGCGTTCGCGGACAGCGAGCCGAAGCTCATCGCCGAGATGTTGAAGATCGAAATGTCGTACGGTTGCGCGCGACTCGCGCCGACGCGGATGCGGAAATCGTGGTTCGGCAGCTTCGTCGGCGCGAGCGAATGGCTGATCCATTCGTGCGCGACGGCCTTCACGTTCAGCTCGGTGCCGTACGGGCGGTTGTCGGCGACGTTCTTCGCGCGCTGGTAGACGAGGCTGCGCTGCGCACGCGAGAACGGTTTCTCGTCGGTGTCGTCCTCGACGAAGTACTGGCGGATTTCAGGTCGGATGAATTCGAACAGGAAGCGGAAGTGGCCCCAGAGCGGGTAGTTCCGCAGGATCGCGTGGCGGTCCTGGTTCAGGTCGTACAGGCCGAGCGCGACGAGGGCGACGGGGAGGATGATCCACAGCCACGAAAGCACGTGGATCGACGCGAGTGCGGCCGCGGCGATGAGCAGCAGGACAGCACACCACATCGCGAGGTAGCGTCTTGAAAGCATGGGGACTCCGTAAGAATCTTGAAATACCGCCATGCGTACGCTGCGCGGCGGCGCGCCGGCCGCGGCGGAATCGTGTTCCGCCGGGCGCGACGTGCCGCAAGTCTAAACCGAATGGATGTCAGCGTGCTTCGGCGAGTGCCGGCGCGTGGCCCGCCGACGTGGCCTGACCGGGCTGGCCGGTGGCCGCGGATTCGATGATGCCGCCGCCGAGGCAGATCTCGCCGTCGTACAGCACGGCCGACTGGCCGGGCGTGACGGCCCACTGCGCGTCGTCGAACGCGAGCGAGAAGCGCGCTTCGCCTGCCGGGCCGGCGGCCTCGGCGCCTGTCGCGGCCCGCCCGAATACGCACGCCGCGTCGGCCTGCCGGTAGCGCGTCTTCGCGCCGCACGCGAAGCCGTCGGCCGGCGGCTCGCCGGCGACCCAGCTCACGTTGCCGGCGACGAGCTCGCGCGACAGCAGCCACGGATGATCGTGGCCCTGCGCGACGTACAGCGTGTTCGATGCGATGTCCTTCGCGGCGACGAACCACGGCTCGCCGCTGCCGCTCTTGCTGCCGCCGAGGCCGATGCCCTTGCGCTGGCCGAACGTATAGAACGCGAGGCCGATGTGCTCGCCGACCACCTTGCCGTCGGGCGTCTTCATCGGGCCCGGCTTGGTCGGCAGGTAGCGATTCAGGAAATCGCGGAACGGCCGTTCGCCGATGAAGCAGATGCCGGTCGAATCCTTCTTCTTCGCATTCGGCAGCCCGATCTGCGCGGCGATCTCGCGCACCTTCGTCTTCGGGATCTCGCCGAGCGGGAACATCGTCTTCGACAGTTGCGCCTGGTTCAGCCGGTGCAGGAAGTACGACTGGTCTTTCGTATGATCGAAAGCCTTCAGCAGTTCGAAACGCCCGTCGCGTTCGCGCACGCGTGCGTAGTGACCGGTCGCGATCATTTCCGCGTCGAGCGACATCGCGTGGTCGAGGAACGCCTTGAACTTGATCTCGGCATTGCAGAGCACGTCGGGGTTCGGCGTGCGGCCGGCCGAGTATTCGCGCAGGAACTCGGCGAACACGCGGTCCTTGTATTCCGCGGCGAAGTTGACGGCTTCCACGTCGATGCCGATCAGGTCGGCCACCGACACGACGTCGATCCAGTCCTGGCGCGTCGAGCAGTACTCGCCGTCGTCGTCGTCTTCCCAGTTCTTCATGAACAGGCCGACCACGTCGTAGCCCTGTTCCTTCAGCAGCCACGCGGTCACCGACGAATCGACGCCGCCCGACATGCCCACCACTACACGGCGCTTGCTCATTTGCTGACCGCCTGACGTTCGAATGCCTCGGGGCGCGGGGCGACCGAATGCGTGTGCACGAAATCGAGCGGGATGCGCCGCCCGGCGAGATAGTCGTCGACGCAGCGCATCACCGCGGGCGAACGATGGCGCTCGCTGCACGCGCGCAGCTCGTCCGCCGTCATCCACAGCGTGCGCACGATGCCGTCGTCGAGCACATGGCCCGCGATCGGCTCGCCGGCCGTGCCGCAGAACGTGAAGCGCAGGTAGGTCGCGCCGGCGCTGCCGGGGCGCTCGTAGTGCGCGAGATAGACGCCGACGAGCGCGTCGGGCGTGAACGGGTGCGCGGTTTCCTCGAGCGTTTCGCGGATCACGGCGTCGGCCAGCGTTTCGCCGGCTTCGAGATGACCGGCCGGCTGATTGATGCGCAGGCCCGTCGAGGTTTCTTCCTCGATCACGAGAAAGCGGCCGGCGCGCTCGACGAGCGCGGCGACCGTCACATGCGGGGTCCAGAGTTCGGGTTTCATGGTTCGGCATTTTACCGGTTGCGCCCGAACGCTGCCGGCCGTCTGGTTAGACGAATCCGACCCCGGCAGATCGTCCGTGCCGGGGATGCGTGACGGCACGGGTCAAGCGCATGTCGCATTCGAGCACGGTCGTGCGGAAAGTGCTGGCGGGGCCATCGCTTTCGGTTAAAGTGCAGCGTGAAAGCCGTTGCTCGTGAGCCGGTAAGTCAGCCTGTCCGGCTCGTTGCGCAGTAAAAATCGCAAGAAAAGAAATACTGACAATGACTGGAGGAACTGACGATGCATATTGGAGTGCCTGCTGAAACGCGGGCCAACGAGGCGCGTGTGGCTGCGACGCCGGAAACCGTGAAGAAATACGCGGCGGCCGGCCATCGCGTCAGTATCGCGAAAGGGGCCGGCAGCGCAGCCAGCTATCCCGATGAAGCCTATGTGGCCGCCGGTGCCGAATTGACCGACCAGTCGGCCGCTTTTGCCGCCGACCTCGTGCTGAAGGTCCAGGCGCCCACCGACGCCGAACTGCCGTTGCTCAAGCGCGGCGCCGTGCTGGTCGGCATGCTCGAGCCGTTCAACGGCGAGCAGGCGGCGAAACTCGCCGCGGCCGGCGTGACCGGTTTCGCGCTCGAGGCCGCGCCGCGGACCACCCGTGCGCAGAGTCTCGACGTGCTGTCGTCGCAGGCGAACATCGCCGGCTACAAGGCCGTGCTGGTGGCCGCATCGCTGTATCCGCGCTTCATGCCGATGCTGATGACGGCCGCGGGCACCGTGAAGGCGGCGCGCGTGCTGATTCTCGGCGCGGGCGTCGCGGGCCTGCAGGCGATCGCGACCGCGAAGCGGCTGGGCGCGGTGATCGAGGCATCCGACGTGCGGCCGGCCGTGAAGGAGCAGATCGAGTCGCTCGGCGCGAAATTCCTCGACGTCCCGTTCGAAACCGACGAAGAGCGCGAAGCCGCGCAGGGCGTCGGCGGCTATGCGCGCCCGATGCCGCCGTCATGGCTCGGCCGCCAGGCCGCGCTCGTGCACGAGCGCGCGAAGCAGGCCGACATCGTGATCACCACCGCATTGATTCCCGGGCGTCCGGCGCCGACGCTGATCTCGGTCGACACCGCGCAGTCGATGAAGCCCGGCTCGGTGCTCGTCGATCTCGCGGCCGGCCGCGGCCCGGAAATCGACGGCCGCAAGGGCGGCAACTGCCCGCTGACCGTCGCCGACCAGGTGATCGTGCACCACGGCGTGACGATCGCCGGTTACACGAACCTCGCATCGATGGTCGCGTCGGACGCGTCGGCGCTGTACGCGCGCAACCTGCTGGACTTCATGAAGCTGATCGTCACGAAGGAAGGCACGCTGAACATCGACCTGACCGACGACATCGTCGCCGCGACGCTGCTGTGCCGCGACGGCGAGCTCGCGCGCAAATAACGGAGGAGACCATGGAAGTCATCAATCACACGGTGATCAACGTGATCATCTTCGTGCTGGCGGTGTACGTCGGCTACCACGTCGTCTGGAACGTCACGCCGGCGCTGCATACGCCGCTGATGGCCGTGACCAACGCGATCTCGGCGATCGTGATCGTCGGCGCGATGCTCGCGGCCGCGCTCACCGTCGGCGCGACCGGCAAGTTCTTCGGCACGCTCGCGGTCGCGCTCGCGGCCGTCAACGTGTTCGGCGGCTTTCTCGTGACGAGGCGCATGCTCGAGATGTTCCGCAAGAAGGAGCCCAAGCGTGTCGAGGGCGGCAAGGAGGGCGCGCGATGAGCATGAACGTCGTTACGCTGCTGTACCTCGTCGCGTCGGTGTGCTTCATCCAGGCGCTGAAGGGCCTGTCGAACCCGAAGAGCGCGCGGCGCGGCAACCTGTTCGGGATGGTCGGGATGGCCATCGCGATCCTCACGACGATCGCGCTGATCGTCAAGCAGGCCACGTGGCTCGGCGCGAACCTGCCGCTCGGCCTCGCGCTCGTGCTCGGCGCGCTGATCGTCGGCGGGGGCGTCGGCGCATTCGTCGCCGCGCGCGTCGAGATGACCAAGATGCCGGAACTCGTCGCGGCGATGCACTCGCTGATCGGTCTCGCGGCCGTGTGCATCGCGTACGCGGTGGTGTCGGAGCCGGAAGCGTTCGGGCTCGTGCCGCAGGACGCGGTGTCGTCGAGTTTCATCCCGTACGGCAACCGCGTCGAGCTGTTCATCGGCACGTTCGTCGGCGCGATCACGTTCTCCGGTTCGGTGATCGCGTTCGGCAAGCTGTCGGGCAAGTACAAGTTCCGGCTGTTCCAGGGCGCGCCGGTCGTGTATGCCGGCCAGCACCTGATCAACCTGATGCTCGCGATCGCGATGCTCGGCTTCGGCATCCTGTTCTTCATCACGCAGGCGTGGCTGCCGTTCATCATCATGACGGCGATCGCGTTCGTGCTCGGCGTGCTGATCATCATCCCGATCGGCGGCGCGGACATGCCGGTGGTCGTGTCGATGCTGAACTCGTACTCGGGCTGGGCGGCGGCCGGCATCGGCTTCTCGCTGAACAACGCGATGCTGATCATCGCCGGTTCGCTGGTCGGCTCGTCGGGCGCGATCCTGTCGTACATCATGTGCCACGCGATGAACCGCTCGTTCTTCAACGTGATCCTCGGCGGGTTCGGCGGCGAAGCGGCGGCCGGCGGTGCGGCGGGCGCGCAGGAGCAGCGGCCGGTGAAGTCGGGTTCGGCCGACGACGCGGCGTTCATGCTCGGCAACGCGGAATCGGTCGTGATCGTGCCGGGTTACGGGCTCGCCGTCGCCCGCGCGCAGCACGCGCTGAAGGAGCTGACCGACAAGCTGGTCGAGAAGGGCATCGACGTGAAGTACGCGATCCACCCGGTTGCCGGGCGGATGCCGGGGCACATGAACGTGCTGCTCGCGGAAGCGGAAGTGCCGTACGAGATCGTGCACGAGATGGAGGACATCAACGGCGAATTCGGCCAGGTGGACGTGGTGCTGGTGCTCGGCGCGAACGACGTCGTGAACCCGGCCGCGAAGAACGATCCGAAATCGCCGATCGCGGGGATGCCGATCATCGAGGCGTACAAGGCGCGCACGGTGATCGTCAACAAGCGCTCGATGGCGGCCGGCTACGCGGGTCTCGACAACGACCTGTTCTACATGGACAAGACGATGATGGTGTTCGGCGATGCGAAGAAGGTCATCGAGGACATGGTGAAGGCCGTCGAGTAACGCCCGCCCCGGCTACGCGGCGCCCGCTTCGATGCGCGGACGTCGCGCCTCCGGACAGGCCCGACCGGTGCAAGCCGGCTGGGCCTTTTTTCATGGTGCGACGCGTTGCGCGATGCAAGCGGCGATCGCGTCGCGTACGCGCACGATCGCCGGGTCGCGCTGCGTGCTCGTGCGCCAGCCGATTTCGACCGGATAGCGCGGCAGGTCGACCGGGCACGCGAGCGCGCGCAGCGAAGTCGCCTGCGCGATCGCACGCGCCGCATGCGCGGGAATCGTCGCGACCGCGTCGGAGCCGGCGAGCAGGTACGGCAGCGCGGCGAAATGCGTGGTCGACGCCGCGACGCGCCGCTTGTGGCCGAGCGCGGCCAGCGCCTCGTCGACGATGCCGATCACGCCGCCCGACGACACGAGCAGGTGGTCGCGCCGCAGGAACTCGGCGAGCGTCAGCGTGCGCGGTGTCCGTGCGCGGCCGGCCGGATCGATCAGGCACGCATAGCCGCCGGTGGCGACCGCGTGCCTGCTGAGGCCGTTCGCCGAGAATCCCCCCGACGCGATCGCGAGATCGACGCCGTGCCGCAGCAGCGCGTCGCCGGCGATGCCGCTGTGGGTCTGCCGGAAGATCAGCCGGATGCCGGCGGCTGCTTGCGCGACCGCATCGATCAGCGCGCGGCCGAGCGCGATCTCGAAATCGTCGGACAGCCCGATCGAGATCGTGCGGCCAACGCGCTCGCCGCCGTCCGCCGCTATCGCGAGGCTTTCGCGGCAGCGGTCGAGCGCGTCGGACAGGATCGGCTTCAGTTCGTCGGCGCGCGGCGTCGGCGCGAGCCCGCGGCCGGTGCGCACGAACAGCGGATCGGCGTAGATCACGCGCAGCCGCCCGAGCGCCGCGCTGACCGCCGACTGCGTGAGATCGAGCCGCAGCGCCGCGCGGCTCGCGCCGCCTTCCTCGTACAGCGCCTCGAACACCTTCAGCAGGTTCAGGTCCAGGCTGGCGATATCATCCATATTCATGTCAGTTATCGTTGTATCGATTTGATCGATGAAATGATATCGACAAAGATGGCGTCATCCCATTCACCGCATTCACCGGAGACGCCTTCATGTCCACGTCAGTCATCGCCGCGCTGCAGATCGGCGCATCGCCCGCCGGCACGCGCGCCACGCTCGACACGATCCTCGGCTACGAAACCGCGATCCGCGACAGCGGCGCGTCGCTGGTCGTGCTGCCCGAGGCCGTGCTCGGCGGCTATCCGAAAGGCGAAATTTTCGGCACGCGGCTCGGCTACCGGTTGCCCGAAGGGCGCGACGCGTATGCGCGCTACGCCGCGCAGGCGATCGACGTACCGGGGCCCGAAACCGACGAACTGGCCGCGCTGTCGCAGCGCACCGGCGCGAGCCTCGTGGTCGGCGTGATCGAGCGCGGCGGCAGCACGCTGTACTGCACGGCGCTGTTCTTCGATCCGCGCGACGGGCTCGTCGCGAAGCACCGCAAGCTGATGCCGACCGGCACCGAGCGGCTGATCTGGGGGCAGGGCGACGGCTCGACGCTGCCCGTCGTCGAGACGGCCGCGGGCCGCGCGGGTGCCGCGATCTGCTGGGAGAACCACATGCCGCTGCTGCGCTGCGCGATGTACGCGAAAGGCGTGCAGATCTGGTGCGCGCCGACCGTCGACGAGCGCGACGTGTGGCAAAGCTCGATGCGGCACATCGCGCACGAAGGGCGTTGCTTCGTCGTGAGCGCGTGCCAGGTGCAGCCGTCGCCGCGCGCGCTCGGCATCGACGTGCCGGGCTGGGACCCCGAGCGGCCGCTGATCCGCGGCGGCAGCGTGATCGTCGGGCCGCTCGGCGACCCGTTGACGGAGCCGCTGATCGGCGAGGCCGGGCTCGTCACGGCGCGCATCGATACCGACGAGCTCGTGAAGGCGCGCTACGACTTCGACGTCGTCGGCCACTATGCGCGTGCGGACGTGTTTTCACTGCACGTCGACGAGCGGCCGAAGCGGCCCGTGGTGTTCGGCGGGTAGCGAAAGCGGAGGTGGGCGCCACACGGCGCGCGGAAAACGAAGGGCGGCGGCGGGTGCCCGCCGCCGCGTCGCGTCAGCGCATCGGCGCTTCCGCGATCCGCATGTAGTCGGCGATCCGCCGGCCTTCCATGTCCGGAAACTGCTCGTGCACGGTGATGTCGCCCATCCGCGCGATGTCGAAGGTGCGGAAATCGTCGCGCAGCTCGCACCACGCGCCGATCGTCCAGCGCCCGCCCCAGTAGACGAGCCCGAGCGGCCATACGCGGCGCTGCGAATGCGCGCCGAGCCGGTCGCGATAGTCGAAGCTGACGATGTGGCGCGTGTCGATCGCCTGGTGGATCGCGTCGACCTTCGCGCAAAACGTCTCGTCGATGTGGAACGACGGCGCGAACACGGGCAGGCGGTCGAGCGCCGTGCGCTTGTCGGCCGGCATCGCCGACGCGATCTTCGCGAGCGCCGAGCGTGCGCCGCTCGCGAAACGCGCCCCGCCCCAGGTCTCGAGCATGCGCGCGCCGGTGGCGAGCGCCGCCAGCTCCTCGGCCGTGAACGTGAGCGGCGGCAGGCTCGCGTTGCGGTTCAGCCGGTAGCCGATGCCGGCCTCGCCTTCGATCGGGACCCCTGACAGTTGCAGGTCGCGCACGTCGCGATAGACCGTGCGCGGCGACACCGACAGCCAGTCGGCCAGTTGCTGCGCGGTCGTGAGGCGACGCCCGCGCAACAGCTCGGCGATCTGGAACAGGCGGTCGGCACGGCGGGTCATGACAGCACCTCGATTCCTCTGGCTACGGGGACTTCGCGATGATAGCGCCGCGCCGGCCCGCTGAGCGCCGCGCTCAGTGGCATTTCGGCGCGTGCAGGCCGACGCGGTTGCCTTCCGTGTCGATCAGGTAGCCGACGTAGCCGTAGTTGTTCGGCAGCTCGACGACCGAGCCCTGCACGACGCCGCCCGCGCGCTTCGCGCGTTCGAGCGCCGCGACGACCGATTCGCCGGCGTTCAGGTAGACGAGCACGCCGTTCGCGCTCGGCTTCATCTGCTGCGGATCGAACACGATGCTGCCGCCCGTGCTCGACGCGTCGCGATCGAAGGTCGCCATCGGCACGCCGCCGATGATTTCGCGCTGCAACGTGGTTTGCAGCACGGTTTCGTAAAAGCGGATCGCGCGGTCGAAATCGAGGGACGGAATGTCGAACCAGGCGATCGCGCGTTCCAGGGTGGCAGTAGCGGTTGCTGACGTCATGACGAGCTCCTTGTTGCGTTGTTTGCGTTGTTATGCGGATTCGGTGTGGAAACCAGCCTGCATTGCGCCGGGATTGCAGTGTGATCGCGGGCTGCTGACACCGTATTGTCAGTAGAGTTGTCACCCTTGACATGCAACCATTTGGTTGCATAATGAGGTCATCGACCCGGGAGCGGCATGGACCTCGTTTTCAAGGCGCTGGCCGACGCCACGCGCCGTCAGTTGCTCGACCTGCTGCATGCGAAAAACGGCCAGACGCTGTCCGAGCTGTGCGACGGGCTCGCGATGAGCCGGCAGGCCGTCAGCAAGCACCTTGCGCTGCTCGAGGCCGCGAATCTCGTCGCGACGACGTGGCGCGGCCGGGAGAAGCTGCATTACCTGAATCCGGTGCCGATCCATGACATCGCGGAACGCTGGATCGGCAAGTTCGAGCGTCAGCGCCTGCAGGCGCTGGCGGATCTCAAGCGCGGGCTGGAAGCGCCCCGCGACACAGGAGATGACGATGGGTAATCCCGCCTTTGTGTACGTGACCTTCATCGCGGCCACGCCCGAGCGCGTGTTCGATGCGCTGACCAACGCCGAGCTGACGAAGGACTACTGGGTGCGGCATCGCAACGCGTCGCCCGACTGGCGGCCGGGGTCGCGCTGGGAACATCAGGACTACGACGATCCGTCACGGGTCGACATCGTCGGCGAAGTGGTCGAGAACGATCCGCCGCGCCGGCTGGTCGTCACGTGGCGCACGCCGTCGGGGGAGGGCGAGGAATCACGCGTGACCTATCTGGTCGAGCCGTACGAGGGCGTCGTGAAACTGACCGTCACGCACGACGGGCTGGTGCCCGGTTCGGAGATGGATCGCGGGATTCGCGGCGGCTGGCCGGTCGTGCTGTCGAGCCTGAAGACGCTGCTCGAGACCGGGCAGGCGCTGCCGTTCACGATGGCGCGGTGGTCGAAGTCGAAGCACTGACCGGCCGCGCAAAAGCACAGGGGCCGCGATGGCGGCCCCCGGACGTCGTTGCTCGTGACAGCGGACGGCTGGCTTACGCGTCGCCTTCCGCGGCCGCCGGGCGCGCCTTCACGCTGCCGGCGATCAGGTCGAAGCGGAACAACCGGCATTCGAGCGCACCGTTGAACAGCGGCGTCTTGGCCGATTCGCGCAGGCGCAACTGGCCCGGCAGCGAACGGTCGGACGTCAGCAGGAACGCCTGCCAGCCCGTGAAGCGCTGCTTCAGCGCATCGCCGAGCGCGTTGAAGAACTCGCTGTCCGGCGCGTCGGTGTGCGTGCGGCGGAATGCGTCGTCGTTGCCGCGGTTGCGGCCGGTTTCGCGCACCTCGCCGCGGGCGCTGCGGCCGCGCACTTCGATCCGCTCGCCGTACGGCGGGTTCGCGAGGAGGATGCCCGGCCCGTCGGACGGCGGCGTCATCCCGCGCGCGTCGACCTGCTTGAGCCACACCGACGGCACGCCCGCGCGTTCGAGGTTCGCGCGCGCCTTCTCGAGCATGTCGCCGGAAATGTCGCTGCCGTACACGCCGAGCGCTTCGCCGCGCTTGGCGCGCGCCGCGCGCTTCGCGTCGAGCGCCGGGACCTTCAGCCCCTGCCACGCGGTGATGTCGTACTGCTTGAGCTTTTCGAAGCCGAACCGGCGCTCGACGCCGGGCGCCACGCCGAGCGCGATCTGCGCGGCTTCCGCGAGGAACGTGCCGCTGCCGCACATCGGGTCGTACAGCGCGGTGCCGGGCGTCCAGCCCGTCAGGCGCAGGATGCCGGCCGCGAGGTTCTCGCGCAGCGGCGCCGCTCCCTTGTCGAGACGCCAGCCGCGCTTGAACAGCGGCTCGCCCGATGTGTCGAGGTACAGCGTGCATTCGTTGGCCGTCAGGAACGCGAACACGCGCACGTCCGGCGCACCGGTGTCGATGCTCGGGCGCGCGCCGGTTTTCTCGCGCATCCGGTCGCAGATCGCATCCTTCACGCGCAGCGTCGTGAATTCGAGGCTCTTCAGCGGCGACTTGATCGCGGTGATGTCGATGCGCAGCGTCTGCGTCGACGCGAACCAGCGCTCCCACGGCTGCTCGAGCGCGAGCGCGTAGACGTCCTGCTCGTTGCGGTACGGGCCGTGCGCGATCTTCAGCAGAATGCGGCTCGCGATCCGCGAATGGAGGTTCGCGGCCATGCCGGCGGCCCAGCCGCCGCTGAAATGGACGCCGCCCGGCACCTGCGCGCCCGCGGTGAACGGCGCGCCGTTCAGGTGGCGGCCGGCGATTTCGGCCAGCTCGGCGGCAAGCGCCGCTTCGAGGCCGCGCGGGCAGGGGGCGAAGAATTCGAACAGGGTGGGCGAGGACATAAGGCGGGTGAGGACGTGCAAAAGTCCACTATTGTACGCGGCGCGGACGACCGGGGCCGGCGTTTCGGCGCGGCGGCGCCGGCGCGACGATCATAGGTGCGCGCCGGAAGGGCGGCGCGGCGGCGACCGGCCGCCTCGCACCCCGCCGCAGGTCAGTGCGCGCCCGGCTGGCCGGCGCGCGCGGCGGGGTTGCCCGCCGGCCAGAACAGCGCGAGCGGATTCGACAGCACCGTGCGGACGATCGCCGCGACGAGCGCGCGCACCTTGGTCGGGCGCAGGCTGCGCGAGCGCACGGCCATCGTGAACGCGAGCGCGAAGCTCACGAGCACGTTGAGGATCGCCATGCTCAGCACGCCGGCGCCGGCCCACCACAGTTCGGGCGTACTGAGCGCACCCTTGCCCAGCACGCCGAGCGCGATCCCGATCGAGCCGGCCGACAGCGTCACGTGCCGCACCTCGAACGGGAACATGAACACGGTGACGATCGCCGGGATCAGGCCGAGCATCAGGCCGAGGCCGACGTTTGCGACCACGCCGGCGACGTTCGAACGACAGAAGTGCGCGAGCTTCGCGGCACCGGCCGCGCCGAGCGTCAGGCGCAGCCGGCGGTTGTACGCGAGCGCATCGCCGACCCGGTGCAGCACGAACCAGTTGTCGGCCCAGCCGGCGAGCAGGCTCGACGCCCACAGCAGCACGCCGGTGAGCGCGGCGTAGAACGGCGTCGGGCCGAGCAGCGAGAACGAATGCAGCGTCGCGTGCGCCTTCTCCGGCGAGATCAGGTTCGCGTGCAGCACGTTGCTCGCGAACAGCTGCACGAGCAGGCACACCGGCAGCACGACCAGCACGTTGCCGGAAATCGCGGCCGCCTGCGTGCGGATCAGCGCGATCACCGACGCGACGAACGCCTTCACGCCTTCCTCGTGGCCGGTGTCGTCGAGTTCGCGCGCGAGCGTCGGCGCGGTCATCGCGGGCTGCTTGGTCGCGAGCGTGAAGTGCAGGAAGTGCATCAGCATGAAGCTGGCCGCGTAGTTGATGCCCGCGAGCAGCCCTTCGAGCATCGACTGCAGGTGCGCGCCCGTGATCGCGAACTTCACGCACACGGTCACGACGGTGACGAGGCCGCCGCCCGCGGCCATCCGCAGCATCTTCAGGTACTCGGCGCGGCCGCGCGAGATGTAGTGCTCGCCGGTGTCCGCGTTGGTCTCGACGAGCTTGCGCGCGAACAGCGAGAAGTTGCTGCGCACGAGGTGCGCGACGCTCTGGCTGTTCTGGTTCGCGTCGACGAGCTCGGCGGTCAGGTGCGCCATCCCATGCAGGTCGTCGCGCGCCATCCATGCGTTCAGCAGCGTTTCGGCGCGCAGGATGCGCATGCGCATCCGCTCGACCTGGAACACGATGTCGACCGACACGCCGTTGCGGTACAGGTGCGCGAACACGTCGTCGACGGCGATCCGGCATTCGTCGAGCAGCACGCGCAGGTAGTTCACCTCGTGCAGCAGCTTGCTCGGGTCGCCGCCGTCCTCGACGGCCGCATGCGCGGTCTCGACCGCGAGCATCGCGCGCGTGAGGCGGTAGAACGGCTGCGATTCGAGCGGCTTGCGCGCATCGTCGTCGGACAGCCGGCTGCGCACCGTCTGCGACAGGCCCGTCGAGCTGATCTGGCAGGTCAGGTTGTGCAGCGCGGCCAGCAGGTCGCGCGAGAACGAGCCGGGCTCGTGGCGCTCTTCTTCGGTGACGTCGAACGAGATCAGCTCGGCCAGGCGTGCGAGCAGGTCGTCGGGCAGCGCGTCGATCCATTTCGCGTCCTCGGGCGTCGGGAACATCAGCGTGAACAACGCCGACAGCTCGCGGCGGTTCGGCGCGGGCGGGATCAGCGACGAGTCGATCCGCTCGAACAGCGCGCCGAAGAAGCCCGAATGCACGGGCATGCCGGCATCGCACAGCAGCGAGATGCCGTCGCACTCGCGCAGGATGCCGCGCAGGATGCGTGCGGCGTGCGCTTTCCACGCGGGATTGCGGTCGAGCACGTGGAACAGGTAGCGCAACCGCGCATGGGCCGGATACGCGCGCGTGTCGGCGTCGCGTTCGGCCTGCGCGTCCTGCACCGTGCCGTTGCGGCGCAGCCAGTGCGCGAGCTCGATCAGCCATTCGCTGCGCTCGGCGTACGACGCGTCGGCATCGGCGTGCGCGAGCAGCGCATCGAGCTGGTGACCGGCATTGCGCGACGCGCGCCACTTCTTGATCAGGGTCGTCAGGGAACGAAACATAAACGGAATAGCGAAAGCCCGGGACGGGCGGGTTCGGGATGCCGGCCGGAGCAACGGCGCGGCGCCGGTGAGAACGGGTGAGACGGGGCCGGTGCCGGACGACGGGCGGCGACCCGCGATGCGGCTGCCCCGCTGCGATGCACGCGATTCGCGTGCGGGCGCCGGGAGGCATGGCGGTCGGGCCGAACGCGGCCCGGCGCCGCTGGCTGGTGCGCACGGCGAACGGCGCGAGCCTGAAAGTGCGTAGGATCGTCAATCGGGCCGGAAAACGCAAGCCGACCGCGTTGCATGGCGCGGGTTCCGGCGGCTTTGACAAAGAATGTCAACGACCGCTTGGCCAATGACGGCGATCGGCGAAGCCGGCTGCGGCGGCGTGCGGCCGACGATACTCGGCGGGCACGGCCGAGCGGGCGGCGCCATTCGACACCGCGCAGTCGCACGTCGTGTCGAACGCTCGCCCGCGCGCCGTCCGCGTCCGCTTATGCGCCGGACTTGCCCGTCGCGCCGGCATCGCCGCCGGACGTCGGGCTGGCCGGACACGGCACGACCGGCGCGGCGGCCGTCTTGCCGCCGGCCGTGGGCGTGGCCGTCGCCGCCGTGCCGCGGCGTGCGGCCATCGCGCGCACGCCGTCCGCGGCTTGCGAGGCGATCACGTCGAGCGCGCGCCGGTGGCCGGCGACGAGCGCGTCGTAGCCGTCGGCGACCGGTTCCGCGACGCTCGTGCGGCAGGTCATCACGGCCTGCGTGGCGAGCGAGCGTACGCTCCACACGGCGTCGACCGCGGCGCGCTTGCCCGGCCACGATTCGAAGCGCTGCACGTTCACGCTGATGCGGTACACGGGCACGCCGGGCGGGTAAGCGGAATTCGCGACGTCGATCGTGCCGAGCTGCGCGGCGAGATCGTCCGACAGCGCGCGGCGGATCTCGTCGGCGGGCGGCGACGCCCAGCGTTCCTGCTCGAGCACGTCGACCTGCGCGGCGTTCTTCTGCACGACCAGCTGGCTCTTCGCGACCTGCTCGGGCACGCCGACCGACGGCACCTCGATCAGGAACGCCGGATTGGCCGGCGCGGTGCGCAGCGGCGCCGCGGCGTCGGCCGGGCTGAGCGTGTAGAACCGTGCGGGCGGCGAGCTGCACGCGGCGAGCGCGAGTACGGCGAGCGCCGTCGCCGCGCCGCTCGCGAAACCGTTCACGCGTGTCGTCATTGTTTATCTCCTGGCTTGCCCTTGAGCAGCGATTCGGGGTGGCGCTCCAGATAGTCGGCGAGCGCGTTCAGCGATTGCAGTGTGCGCGTGAGTTCCTTCAGCGCGCCGCGCACGTCGGACTGCAGCGGCGAATCCTGCTGCAGCGTCGCCTCGGCGGTCGAGAAGGTCTGCTTCGCGGCCGACAGCGTGTCGCGCGCTTCCGGCGCGACCTGCGTGTCGAGCTGCTTGAACAGCTTGTCGGCGTTCGCGAGCGCGCTGTTCAGGTTCGCGCCGATCTGGTCGAACGGCACCTTGTCGAGCTTCTTCGCGATGTCGGCGACCTGCAGCTGCAACTCGTCGAGCGTATTCGGCACGGTCGGCAGCTCGAGCGGCAGGCGGCTCGTGTCGATCTTCACGGCCGGCGCCTTCGGGAAGAAGTCGAGCGCGACGTACAGCTGGCTCGTCAGCAGGTTGCCGGTGCGCAACTGGCCGCGCAGCCCGTGCTGGACGAGCCGCTCGACGATCTCGCGGCGCGCCGGTTCGCCCTTGCTCTCGATCGTCTCGCGGAAGCGGCGGCCGAGGCGTTCCGGATACACGTTGATCGTCACCGGCATCAGGAAGTTCTTCGTCTTCGGATCGAAGTCGATGCCGATGTTCGTCACTTCGCCGAGCACGATGCCGCGGAAGTCGACCGGCGCGCCGACGGCGAGCCCGCGCAGCGACTGGCTGAAGTTCATCACGACCTGCAGCGGCTGGCCGTCCGGGTCGCGCATCGCGTCGCCCTCGTCGGAGCCGAGGCGGAACGTCGTGTTGTTCGGTGCGGTCGCGCCGCTGCCCTGGTTCGGCGGCGTCTGGAACGCGATGCCGCCGAGGATCACCGTCGCGAGCGACTGCGTGTTCAGCTTCAGGCCGCTCGAATCGAGCCGCAGGTCGACGCCGCTCGCCTGCCACCAGCGCGAGTTCAGGCCGACGTACTGGTCGTACGGCGCATTGACGAACACGTTGAACGTGACGCCCGTGCCGTCCTTGTCGAGCGAGAAGCCGACCACCTGGCCGACCTGGACGCGGCGGTAGTAGACCGGCGAGCCGATGTCGACCGAGCCGAGCGAATCGCCGCGCAGCACGTATTGCGTGCCTTTCTGGTCGCCGGTGACGGCGGGTGGCGTCTCCAGGCCGGTGAAGTCGGTCAGCGTGTCCTGGCCGTGACCGGCGTCGACGCCGATGTACGCGCCGGACAGCAGCGTGCCGAGCCCCGACACGCCGGTCGCGCCGACGCGCGGCCGCACGATCCAGAAGCGCGAACCCTGGACCGCGAAGTCCTCGGCTTCCTTCTTGAGCTGCACCTGGACCAGCACGCGCGACAGGTCCTTCGACAGCTTGATCGTCTTGACCATGCCGATCTCGACGTCCTTGTACTTGACCTGGGTCTTGCCCGGCTCGAGCCCTTCGGCGCTGTGGAAGCTGATCGTGATTTCCGGGCCGCGCTCGCGCACGGACTTGATCACGAGGCCGATGCCGATCAGCGCGGCGATCAGCGGCACGAGCCAGACGAGCGACGGCAGCCAGCCGCTTTTCGTCGAGATCGCCGGATCGGGCGGCCGGGGCGCGTCGTGCTGCGGGCCTTGTGGACTATTCATGGTGATTCCCTGAGGTTTCGACTGGATCCCAGATCAGGCGGGGATCGAACTGCATCGACGCGAGCATCGTCAGGATCACGACCGAGCCGAACGCGAGCGCGCCGGGGCCGGCCGTGATGACGGCGAGCGAACGGAAATGGACGAGCGCGACGGTCAGCGTCACGACGAAGATGTCGAGCATCGACCAGCGGCCGATGCGCTCGACGATCCGGTAGAGGCGCGTGCGCTGCAGCGGTCGCCACGCGGCGCGACGCTGCGCGCTGGTGACGAGGATCGTCAGCACGCCGAGCTTGAGCATCGGCACGAGAATGCTGGCGACGAACACGACCACGGCGAGCGGCCAGTCGCCGGACGTCCAGAAATAGATGACGCCGCTCATGATCGTGTCCTGCTGCGACCCGACGATCGACGACGTGCGCATGATCGGCAGCAGGTTCGCCGGAATGTAGAGGATCGCGGCCGCGAGCAGCAGCGCCCACGTGCGCATGATGCTGTTCGGCGTGCGCACGTGCAGCGCGCTGCCGCAGCGCGCGCAATGCGCGTGCGGCCGGTCGATCGTCTGCACGAGCCCGCACGCGTGGCAGCTGGCGTAACCCTCGCGGGCGGCGGTCGGCATGGGCCTCGTCATCGGCGGGGTGCGTCCGGCAGCGGCGCGGCGGCGTCGGGCCGCTCCGGCGCGCGGCCGGCGCGCAGGTCGTCGGCGATGTCCCACAGCGTGCGCGGGTCGAACATCAGCACGACGGCGGTCATCAGCGTGAGCGCGCCGAACGCGAACAGCGCCGCGTCGGGCACGACGCGCGCGAGGCTCACCATCTTCACGATCGTGACCAGGATGCCGAGCATGAACACCTCGATCATTCCCCACGGCCGCACGAGCTGGATCGTGCGCAGCACGAGGTTCAGCCCGGGCGGCACGATGCCGCGCCGGATCGGCAGCAGCACGTACAGCAGCGCGGCCATCTCGACGAGCGGGAACAGCACGGTCGAGCAGAACACCATCACGCCGACGATCGCCATGTCCTGACGCCACAGCGCGTCGATCGCGCCGATCAGCGTCGTCTGCACGCGCGTGCCGTTCAGGTCCATTTCCAGGATCGGGAACGTCTGCGCGATGATGAACGTGACGAGCGCGGCGACCGCGAGCGCGGTGATGCGCTCGATCTGCGTGGTGCTGTTGCGATAAAGCAGCGCGTCGCAGCGCGGACAGCGCGCGATCTCGCGGCCGCTCAGGCGCGGTTTATGCAACAGTGCGTCGCATTCGTGGCAGGCAATCAGGTCGTATCGTTGCATGGAAAAGGCGGTGTCGCGACGGCTGGGGGAACGCGTCGACGGGGCCGGAACCCGCGCCAATCTTACCAAAAGGGCTTTTTCGATGCGTCAAGGATCGTGAGTTTCGTGACCGGTCGGTAACATGGCGGGAAGCCGTCAGCCGGCTGGCGCGCCTGTTCTCGGAGTCCGCGCACGTCAAAAGGTTGCGGTAGCATGGCGCCCTTGACATGCGTCGGACGAATTTACCGGCGCAGCCGTTCGCTGAACTGAGGAATCCAAGATGGCATCGAAATCGCCGCCGGCCGCGCCGGCACGGTACGCACACACCGCGATCGCCTTGCACTGGCTGATCGCGCTGCTGATCGTCTGCGGCTTCGCGCTCGGCTGGGTGATGACGGACATCCCCGGCTTCACGCCGACCAAGCTGAAGTACTTCTCGTGGCACAAGTGGATCGGCGTGACGGTGTTCGCGCTGGCCGTCGTGCGCGTGCTGTGGCGGGCGACCCACGTGCCGCCGCCGCTGCCGGGCGACACGCCGGCGTGGCAGCGCGCGGCATCGCACGGCGTGCACATGCTGCTGTACGTGCTGATGATCGTGATCCCGGTGACGGGCTACCTGTACAGCTCGGCGTCGAACATCCCGGTCGTCTATCTCGGCATCGTGCCGCTGCCGCGCCTGATCGATCCCGATCCGGCGCTCAAGGAAACCTTCAAGACGCTGCACGTGTCTTTGAATTACATTCTGCTTGCGCTCGTCGCGATGCACGTGCTCGCGGCGCTCAAGCACCAGCTGTTGGACCGCGACGGCCTGCTGTCGCGCATGCTTCCCTTTGCCAAATGAAGGATCCCATGAAAGTGTCTTTCTCCCGCTCCATGCTGACCGCGTTCGCCGCGGCGGCGCTTGTCGCGTCGGGCGCGGCGCATGCCGACGTCGATCTCGCGAAGAGCAAGGTGTCCGCCGTGTCGAAGCAGATGAACGTGCCGACCGAAGGCGCGTTCAAGAAGTTCTCCGCGCAGGTGAAGTTCGACCCGGCGAAAGCCGCGCAGGGCAGCGCGCAAATGACGATCGACGTCGCGAGCTTCGACCTCGGCGACAAGATGTACAACGACCAGGTCGCCGGCAAGGACTGGTTCGACGCGAAGACCTATCCGCAGGCGACCTTCGTGTCGTCGGCGATCGCGCCGGCCGGCGGCAACAAGTACAACGTGACCGGCAAGCTGACGATCAAGGGCAAGGCCGAGACCGTCACGGTGCCCGTCACGGTCGCGCAAAACGGCGCGACGCAGACGTTCGACGGCGTGCTGCCGATCAAGCGTTCGGCCTTCAACGTCGGCACCGGCGAGTGGAAGGACACGTCGATCGTCGCGGACGAAGTGCAGATCAAGTTCCATCTCGTCGCCACGAAGTAGGCGGCGGGTTGTTGCCTCAACTGAATGCCGCGCGAGGGCGCGGCGCCGTTTCCAGGAGAAAAGGTTTGAAAAAGCATCTGATCATCGCTGCCGGCGCGCTGGCCGCTTCGCTGTCGTTCTCGGCCTTTGCCGAAAGCGCCACCTACCAGTTCGACCCGAGCCACACGTACCCGAGCTTCGAGGCCGACCACTTCGGCGGCCTGTCGGTCTGGCGCGGCAAGTTCGACAAGTCGAGCGGCACCGTGACGCTCGACCGTGCGGCGAAGACCGGCACGGTCGACGTGACGACCGACATCGCGTCGATCCACACGGGCAGCGCGAAGCTCGACGAGCACCTGCAGACGGCCGAGTTCTTCGATGCGGCGAAGTTCCCGCAGGCGAACTACAAGGGCACGATCAAGTTCGACGGCGACAAGCCGGTGTCGGTGGTCGGCAACCTGACGCTGCATGGCGTCACGAAGCCGCTCACGCTGAAGATCGATTCGTTCAAGTGCATGCCGCACCCGATGCTCAAGCGTGAAGTGTGCGGCGTCGACGCGGTCGGCGAATTCAGCCGCGACGATTTCGGCCTCGACTACGGCAAGCAGTACGGCTTCAAGATGAAGACGAAGCTGCTGATCACGGCCGAAGCGGTCAAGCAGCAGTAAGGCTTCCCGGCACGGCCGGCCATCGTGCCGGCCGCCGCGGATCAACCGCCGCGTTCCCGTTACCGGGGCGCGGCGGTTTTTTTGCGCGCCTATAATCGCCCGAGCGCCGCATGTGGCCATGCGGCGCCGGGCAGGCCGACGGCGCGACGGCGGCCGCCTCGAACAGAACGTACAACGACAAGGAGATCGCCGATGCATGCCGTCACGCAGTCCAGCTCCATTGCCTCGTCGCCGCGCGTGTGGCGCGCGGTGGTCGCCGCGTCGATCGGCAACGCGCTCGAGTGGTTCGATCTCGTCGTCTACGGCTTTTTCGCGGTGACGATCTCGAAGCTGTTCTTCCCGGCCGGCAACGACACCGTGTCGCTGCTGCTCACGCTCGGCACGTTCGGCGTGTCGTTCTTCATGCGGCCGCTCGGCGCGATCGTGCTTGGCGCGTATGCGGACCGCGCCGGTCGCAAGGCCGCGCTGACGCTGTCGATCCTGCTGATGATGGCCGGCACGCTGATCATCGCGGTGCTGCCGACCTACGAGACGATCGGTGTCGCCGCGCCGGTGATCCTCGTCGCCGCGCGGCTGATGCAGGGCTTCTCGGCCGGCGGCGAGTTCGGCAGCGCGACCGCGTTCCTCGCCGAGCACGTGCCCGGCCGGCGCGGCTTCTTCGCGAGCTGGCAGGTCGCGAGCCAGGGGCTCACGACGCTGCTCGCCGCGGGCTTCGGCACCGTGTTGAACGCGCAGCTGTCGGCCGCGCAGATGGCGTCGTGGGGCTGGCGCGTGCCGTTCTTCTTCGGGCTGCTGCTCGGGCCGGTCGCGTACTACATCCGCACCAAGGTCGACGAGACGCCCGAATTCCTCGCGGCCGAAGGCACCGCCAACCCGCTGCGCGATACGTTCGCGTCGCACAAGGCGCGCCTCGTCGCGGCCATGGGCGTGGTCGTGCTCGGCACCGTCGCCACCTACCTCGTGCTGTTCATGCCGACCTACGGCGTGAAGCAGCTCGGCCTCGCGCCGTCCGCCGCATTCGCCGCGATCCTCGTGGTCGGCGTGATCCAGATGGCGTTCGCGCCGCTCGTCGGCCACTGGTCGGATCGCTACGGCCGCGTGCGCGTGATGATCGCGCCGGCCGTCGGCATCCTCGTGCTGATCTATCCGGCGTTCGCGTATCTCGTCGCGCATCCGGGCTTCGGCACGCTGATCGCGCTGCAGGTGCTGCTCGCGTTCCTGATGACCGGCTACTTCGCGGCGCTGCCGGGGCTGTTGTCCGAGGTGTTTCCGGTGCAGACGCGCACGACCGGGATGTCGCTCGCGTACAACGTCGCGGTGACGATCTTCGGCGGCTTCGGGCCGTTCATCATCGCGTGGCTGATCCGCGAGACCGGGATGAAGACCGCGCCGAGCTTCTACCTGATGTTCGCGGCCGTGTTGAGCCTCGCGGCGCTGGTCGTGCTGCGGCGGCGGTTCGGATTCCGCTGAAACGGGGCGGGCGGCGGCTCAGTTGCCGCCGCGCTCGCAGACCGGCTGCGCCGGCATCAGTTGCGCGGGCGCGGCGATGGTCTGCACCGGGCGGCCGGCGAGGGCATCGAGCGCCTGCCGGAGCTGCCAGTCGGCCGCCGTGCCGAATGCGCGCTGCGGCAGCGCCGCGCTCCGCGCCGTATCGACCTTCGCGCGCACGCGCTCGTCGCGCAGCTTCTGGCGGGCCTTGTGCACCTGCGCGAACGGGTCGGGCGCCTGCCGGTCCGCATACGGGGCGCGGGCGAGATCGACTTCCCGATACCACAGCAGCACGCCGTCGACGTCCGCATCGCGGCGCGGCGGCACGAGCCAGTCCGGCACGACGCCGTAGCCGTCCATCGGGCAGCCGTTCGGCCGCAGATTGCGCGCGAACGTGAAATTCAGGCGCGTGCCGTCGATCAGGTCGACGCCCGTCTGCGCGAGCCCTTTCCCGTAGGTCGGCATGCCGAGCAATTTGGCGCGGCCGAGATCCTTCAGCGCCGCCGCGGTCGCTTCTGCAGCCGACGCGCTTTGCCCGTCGACGAGCACGACGAGCGGCACGGTGCGCCACCAGTCGTCGGCCTGCAGCGGCGCGAGCGGATCCTGGCCGTGCATGACGGGCAGTTCGTAGTCGGGCCAGTTGGTCGTGTAGCGGCGGCGATGCGTGTCGCCGCGCTCGACCGTCACCATCGCGGTGCGGTCGCGTCCCGCGAACAGCGCGGTGATGCCGATCGCCGCATTGAGCGCGCCGCCGCCATTGATGCGCAGGTCGAGGATCATCTGCTTGACCGGCGGCCCCGCGCGACGCGCGGCCTGCACCGCATCGATATAGTCGCCGACCGCCGGCTCCGGAAAGCTCGACAGCCGCGTGTACAGGATGTCGCCGTCGAGCCGCTTCACGGTTGCCGGACGCGGCTTGACGATCGCCCGCACCGGCGCGAAGGTCAGCACCGCATGCTTCGGGCCGCGCTGCACCGTGAGCTTCAGCGGCACGCCCGCGTCGCCCTTCGCGAGTTTCATCAGTTCGCCGCCGTCGATGCCGACGACGCTCCGGTCGTTCATCGCGACGACGAGATCGTCGGGCCGCACGCCGGCCTTTTCCGCCGGCGCATCGGGAACCACGTCGATGATGTGCAGCCCGTCGGGCCGCGTTTCGAACACGATCCCGATGCCCGGCGTGCCGTCGCGGGCGCGCCGCTCGTCGTCGCGCCGTTCCTGCTCTTCCTTCGCGTTGAAGAAGCGCGCGTACGGCAGCGTCTTGATCCCGTCGTGGGTCGCGGCGTCGAGCAGCGCGCCGATGTCGACGTCGGTCAGGTGCTGTTGCTTCAGCACGTCGACGGCCGCCTTCAGTTCGCAGATCTGCGGCTCCCAGTCGGGCGGGCAGGGCGATGGCGGTGGGGCGGCGGGCACCGGAGCGGCGGCGGGTGAAACGGCTGGCAGCGCAGCGGCGGCCGGCACGGATGCCGGTTGCGCACCGACGAGCGGCGCATACGGGAACGCGGCCGCGACGGCTGCGCAGACGGCGAGGCGACGAACGACACGCATGGGAGGCATCATCGGGACCGCACGTTCGGACGGGTGAAGAGGGGAGCTTGCCCGGTCCACGCGCGCGGCCGGCAGGCGGCGGGGCAGGGCGGTGACGATTGTAGCCGACACCCGTGACGATGCCGGCCGGGCCGTTGGCATGCCGCATCGTGGCGGCCCGCGCATAAAAAAAGCCGGCCCAGAGGGCCGGCTTTGCTTCGATGCCGAAACGGCGGGGCGCTCAAACCTGCGCGCCGGCGTTCGGATCGTCCGGATCGTGCGCGGTCTTCTTTTCCTTGATCAGGTCTTCGCGCTTGATGCCGAGCCACATCGCGAGCGAGCCCGCGACGAACACCGACGAGTAGATGCCGAACATGATGCCGACCGTCAGCGCGAGCGCGAAGTAGTGCAGCGTCGGGCCGCCGAAGAAGAACATCGACAGCACCATCATTTCCGTCGACGTGTGCGTGATGATCGTGCGCGACATCGTGGTCGTGATCGCGTGGTTGATCACTTCCTGCACGCTCATCTTGCGTTCGCGGCGGAACGTTTCGCGGATCCGGTCGAAGATGACGACCGACTCGTTGACCGAGTAGCCGAGCACCGCGAGGATCGCCGCGAGCACCGCCAGCGAGAACTCCCACTGGAAGAACGCGAAGAAGCCGAGAATGATCACGACGTCGTGCAGGTTGGCGATGATGCCCGCCACCGCGTACTTCCATTCGAAGCGGAACGACAGGTAGATCACGATGCCGATCACGACGCACGCGAGCGCGAGCAGACCGTCGGTCGCGAGCTCGCGGCCGACCTGCGGGCCGACGAACTCGACGCGCTGCAGCGTGACGTCCGGGCTCTGCGCCTTCAGCGCGCCCATCACCTGGTCGCTCTGCTGCGCGGACGTGAGGCCTTCCTTCAGCTGCAGGCGGATCAGCACGTTGCGCGACGTGCCGAAGTTCTGCACCTGCGCGTCGGCATAGCCGAGCTTGCCGAGCGTCGCGCGCACGGGTTCGAGCTCCGCGGCCTGCTGGTACTGCACCTCGATCACCGTGCCGCCGGTGAATTCGACGGACAGGTGCAGCCCGCGGTGGAACAGGAAGAACACGGCGGCGAGGAACGTGACCAGCGAGATCACGTTGAACACCAGCGCGTGCCGCATGAACGGAATGTCTTTACGGATGCGGAAAAATTCCATGGCTTCGTCTCCGGGGCCTTATTGGGTCGAGCCCGGTTTCTTCGGCGACACGCCTTGCTGCGCGCGGTTGCGCAGCTGCGGCTTGCCGGCGCGCGGCGCGTTGCCCTTCGCCGGGGCGGCGAGCTTCGCGGCGCGCGCGGTGTCGGTCGATTCGTCCGCGTCGGTGAACGACGCGGCGGCAGCGGCGCCTTCCGGCTTCCACACCTGGCCGATCGCGAGCGACTTCAGCTTCTTGCGGCCGCCGTACCAGAGGTTGACGATCCCGCGCGAGAAGAACACCGCGGAGAACATCGACGTCAGGATACCGAGGCAGTGCACGATCGCGAACGCGCGAACCGGGCCCGAGCCGAACGCGAGCAGCGCGAGGCCGGCGATCAGCGTCGTGACGTTCGAGTCGAGAATCGTCGCCCACGCGTGTGCGTAGCCGGCCTGGATCGCGAGCTGCGGCGGCTGGCCGGCGCGCAGTTCTTCACGCACGCGCTCGTTGATCAGCACGTTCGAGTCGATCGCCATACCGAGCGCGAGCGCGATGGCCGCGATACCCGGCAGCGTCAGCGTCGCCTGCATCAGCGACAGCACGGCGACGAGCAGCAGCAGGTTCACCGACAGGCCGATCACCGACACCACGCCGAACAGCATGTAGTACGCGATCATGAACACGGCGATCGCACAGAAGCCCCAGATCACCGAGTGCACGCCCATCTTGATGTTGTCGGCGCCGAGGCTCGGGCCGATCGTGCGTTCCTCGATGATGTCCATCGGTGCGGCGAGCGAACCGGCGCGCAGCAGCAGCGCGAGGTCGGCCGCGGCCTGCGGCGTCGGCTGGCCCGTGATCTGGAAGCGGTCGCCGAGTTCGGACTGGATCGTCGCGACCGTCAGCACTTCGCCCTTGCCCTTCTCGAACAGCACCATCGCCATCGGCTTGCCGATGTTGTCGCGCGACACCGTGCGCACCGCGCGGCCGCCCGCCGAATCGAGGCGGATGTTGACCGACGGACGCTGGTGTTCGTCGAAACCGGCCGATGCGTCGATGATGCGGTCGCCGGTGAAGATCACGTCCTTCTTCAGCAGCACGGGCGCCTGGATGCCCTGCGTGAACAGCTCCTCGCCCGGCGGCACGGGGTCGTTCGGGTTCGGGTGCGTGTTGATCGGGTCGGCGAGGCGCGCCTCGAGCGTCGCGGTGCGGCCGATGATGTCCTTCGCCTTCGCGGTGTCCTGCACGCCCGGCAGTTCGACGACGATGCGGTCGCTGCCTTGCTGCTGCAGGATCGGCTCGGACACGCCGAGTTCGTTCACGCGGTTGTGGAGCGTCGTCAGGTTCTGCTTGAGCGCGGCGTCCTCGACGGCCTTCTGCACGGCCGGCGTGAACGTGCCGACCACCTGCGTGCCGCCGCCGCCGGGCTGGGTCGCCCATTGCAGCTCGGTGATCGACGCGGCGAGCACCTTGCGGGCGTCTTCCGCCGTCTGCGCATCGCTGAAGTTGACGACCACGGACTGCTCGACGCGGCTCACGCCGCCGTCGCGGATGTTCTTGTCGCGCAGCAGCGAGCGCGCGTCGGAGGCGTCGGAGTCGAGCTTCTTCGTGAGCGCGCCCGTCATGTCGACCTGGAGCAGGAAGTGCACACCGCCGCGCAGGTCGAGGCCGAGATACATCGGCAGCGCGTGCAGGGCGGTCAGCCAGCGCGGCGACGCGCTCTGCAGGTTCAGTGCGACGACGTACTGCGGATCGTTCGGGTCGGCGTTCAGCGACTTCTGCAGCAGGTCCTTGACGCGCAGCTGCGTATCGGTGTCCTTCAGGCGCACGCGGATGTTCGCGTTGGTCGCCGTGTTCTCGAAGGTGACGTCGTCCGGCTTGATCTGCGCGGATGCGAGCGCCGATTCGACCTGGGTCAGCGTGGTCGAGTCGAGCTTGACCGTGGCCTTGCCGCTCGACACCTGCACCGCCGGCGCTTCGCCGAAGAAGTTGGGCAATGTGTACAGAAGGCCGATGGCGAGCGCCACGACCATCACGACATATTTCCAGAGTGGATAACGATTCATGAGGGGGCCGAACGGGTGGTTGGCGTGAAAGCGTCGCGTCCGGCGCCGCGGCGGCCCGCTCTCTCAGGCGGGCACGGCGCGGGGAGCCGGACGCTCGGTGAAAGCCTTACAGCGACTTGATCGTGCCCTTCGGCAGAATGGTCGTGACGGCAGCCTTCTGCACGGTGATTTCGGTGCCTTCGGCGATTTCGACGCCGATGTAGCCTTCGGTGACCTTCGTCACCTTGCCGACGAGGCCGCCGCTCGTGACGACTTCGTCGCCCTTCGCCATGGCCGCGAGCATGTTGCGGTGTTCCTTCTGACGCTTCATCTGCGGACGGATCATGATGAAGTACAGCACCGCGAACATCAGGATGAGCGGCAGGAAGCTCATCAGGCTCGATTCGGCGCCACCGGCACCTTGCGCGAAGGCATTGGAAATGAACGGCACGTTGGTCTCTCCGTAGGGGAAGATCGAAAAATAAGCCGGTTATTCTACCACCGGCCCCATGCGCAGACGGATCGGCAAATGCGCTTTCGGATCAAGCTGTTAAAGCGCGAACCGACACCGTTGCGACTTGTTTGGAAAGGTAATTGTAATGTTTGGCGGTCGCGACCGGTGATTTGATCAGGCCAATTAGTACACGTCCTATGTGACTGGCCGCGATGCGGGCCGCCGGCCCGTCAGTCGACCCCTCTCGCGCGATCCTCCGCGAAGCGTTGCCGGAATGCGTCGAACGTGTGCGTCTCGATTGCCTCGCGAATCTCGCTCATCAGCTGCAGGTAGTAGTGCAGGTTGTGGATCGTGTTCAGCTGCGCGCCGAGGATTTCGCCGACCCGGTGCAGGTGATGCAGGTAGCCGCGCGAGAAGTTCTGGCACGTGTAGCAGGTGCAGGTCGAATCGAGCGGCTTCAGCGAGTTCTTGTGCGTCGCGTTGCGGATCTTCACGTCGCCGAAGCGCGTGAACAGCCAGCCGTTGCGCGCGTTGCGGGTCGGCATCACGCAGTCGAACATGTCGACGCCGTTCGCGACGCCTTCGACCAGGTCCTCCGGCGTGCCGACGCCCATCAGGTAGTGCGGCTTGTTGGCCGGCAGCTTCGGGCCCACGTGGCGCAGCACGCGCATCATGTCTTCCTTCGGCTCGCCGACCGACAGCCCGCCGATCGCGAGGCCGTGGAAACCGAGTTCCGCGAGGCCCGCGAGCGATTCGTCGCGCAGGTCCTCGAACATCCCGCCCTGGACGATCCCGAACAGCGCGTTCGGGTTGCCGAGCCGGTTGAACTCGTCGAGCGAGCGCTTCGCCCAGCGCAGCGACATGCGCATCGAGTCGGCCGCTTCCTGGTGCGTCGTCGGCACGCCGTTGGTCGCGTACGGCGTGCATTCGTCGAACTGCATCACCACGTCGGAGTTCAGCACCTTCTGGATCTGCATCGACACTTCCGGCGACAGGAACAGCTTGTCGCCGTTGATCGGCGACGCGAACGTGACGCCGTCCTCGGTGATCTTGCGCAGGTCGCCGAGCGAGAACACCTGGAAGCCGCCCGAGTCGGTCAGGATCGGCTTGTTCCAGCCCATGAAGCCGTGCAGGCCGCCGTGCGCGTCGATCGTGTCGAGGCCCGGGCGCAGCCACAGGTGGAACGTGTTGCCGAGGATGATCTGGGCCTTGATCTCGTGCAGCTCGCGCGGCTGGATCGCCTTCACGGTGCCGTACGTGCCGACCGGCATGAAGATCGGCGTTTCGACCGTGCCGTGGTTGAGCTTCACGCGGCCGCGGCGCGCGTGGCCGTCGGTCGTCAGCAGTTCGAATTCGAGCCCGTTGGCCGGGCGGTCCTGCACGGGGGCGTGCGTATCGTGGGATGAACCTTCGGTCATCGTGTCGTGCTCCTCGCTACCGGAAAACAGTCCGGCGCATGTTGGAAACGCCGCCGGGAAGCCCGGCGGCGGTGAAAAAACGGGTGACGCACCAGGCGGACGAGCCGCCCGCGGAGCTCACGCGCCCGGCGCCTCCGGCGTGTCGCGCCGCGTGAGCAGCATCGCGTCGCCGTAGCTGAAGAACCGATAGCGTTCTTCGATCGCGTGCCGGTACGCGGCGCGGATCGTCTCGACGCCCGCGAACGCGGACACCAGCATCAGCAGCGTCGATTTCGGCAGGTGGAAGTTCGTCACGAGCCGGTCGACCACGCGGAAACGGTAGCCGGGCGTGATGAAGATGTCGGTTTCGGCCTGCGTCGCCGCGAGCGGGCGGCCGGCTTCGTCGGCCGAGCGCGCCGCGGCTTCGAGCGCGCGCATCGACGTCGTGCCGACCGCGATCACGTTGCCGCCGCGCGCGCGGGTCGCGGCGATCTTGTCGACGAGCGACTGCGGCAGGTCGTACCACTCGCTGTGCATCTTGTGCTCGGCGATGTTGTCGACGCGCACCGGCTGGAACGTGCCGGCGCCGACGTGCAGCGTGAGCGTCGCGCGCTCGACGCCCAGCGCGTCGAGCTGCTCCAGCAGCGGCTGGTCGAAATGGAGCCCGGCCGTCGGCGCGGCGACCGCGCCCGGGTTGCTCGCATAGACGGTCTGGTAGCGCGTCTCGTCGGTCGCATCGGGATCGTGCTCGATATACGGCGGCAGCGGCAGGCGGCCGTACTGCTCGATCAGGTCGAGGCACGGCGCGGGAAAGTGCAGCGTGAAGAACGGCTCGACGCGCTCGCCGACCGTCACGTCGAACACGTCGGCCAGGCGCAGCGTCGTGCCGGCGACCGGCGACTTGCTCGCGCGGATCTGCGCGAGCGCCGTGTGCGTGCCGGTCACGCGCTCGATCAGCACCTCGATCTTGCCGCCGCTGGCCTTCTGGCCGAAGAAACGCGCCTTCAGCACCTTGGTATCGTTGAACACGAGCAGGTCGCCGGGCGCGATGCACGACGGCAATTCGGCGAAATGGCGGTCGACGAGGCGTGCGGGCTCGACGCTGCGGTCGACCTCGAGCAGGCGGCTCGCGGTGCGGTCGGGCAGCGCGGTTTGTGCAATCAGCTCGGGCGGCAGATTGAAATCGAAATCGGAAAGCGTGAACATGCGGGCTGGTTCGAAGCGGCCGGCGGGCGTCGCCGGCAGGGCGGAAACGCGTAATCGGGGCGCGCGAGCCGCTATGATGACGGGATGCGCGGCCTGGCCGGCGTCGTTCGTTCGGACGACGTGAAAGCCGCTATTGTACTTGCCTTGCGAAGCACCCAGACGATCCGATGCCTGTGTCACCACGCCGTTCTCCCGCCGCCGTTGCCGATTCCGCCGATCCGTTCGACGCGGACGATGCCGCGTCGCCCGCGCCGTTCGCATCGGGCTCCGGTACGCGTCGCGCCGGCCCGAAGCGCGGCGCCGACGGCCGGCTCGCGCAGCCCGCGGCCGCCGCGCCCGACGCCGACGGCGCCGCCGCGAGCGACGAGGCAGGCGCGGCCGGTGCGAAGCGCAAGAAGAA
>NZ_JAKWFH010000048.1:0-59221 GCF_029522185.1 Burkholderia sp. IO2
GCCCGCGCCGGTGTGGACCGCCGCCGCGCCGGGCATCGGCACGCCGGCCGACCTGCTGCGCCGGCGGCCCGACGTGCGCGCGGCCGAGGCGCGCGTCGTCGCGGCCTATGCGCGCATCGGCGTCGCCGAGGCCGACCTGAAGCCGCACCTGCAACTGATCGGCGTGATCGGCGCGGCGATCGACGGTTTCTCGGGCGCGTCGCTCGCGCGTTCGCTCGCGTGGATGGCCGGCGCCGGCGCGAGCGCGCCGTTGTTCGACGGCGGCCGGCGCCGCAGCGTCGTCGCGTTGCGGCGCGCACAGGCCGACCAGGCACTCGCCGCCTATCGCACGGCGGTGCTGACGGCCGTCGGCGACGTCGAGACATCGGCGGCCGCGACCGCCCGGAATCACGGCCGGACCGAGCGCCTCGAGCGCGCGGTGTCGAATGCGCGTGATGCGTATACGCAGATCAACCGGTCGTGGCGCAGCGGCGAATCGGCGTTCATCGATACGCTGGAGGTGCAGCGTACGCTGCTCGCGGCCGAGGATTCGCTCGCCCAGGCGCGCACCGAGGAAACGTTGAGCCGGGTCAGGCTGATGAGTGCGCTGGGGCAGTAAGCACGCGGTTCGCTTCGAGCGATGCGCAAAGGGCGACGGGTTCGATGTCATGCGAACCCGCCGCCCTTTTTACGTCGCGTGAACCCGTGCGGGCGGCATCGACGTCAATCGATGTCGCCGCCTGCCTTCAACGGCGCGCTCACATAGTCGAGAAAGCTGACGATGCGCGACGACAGCGTCGTGTTGCGATAGAACACCGCGTGAATCGGCTGGCGAAACTCGATGGTGTCGTCGACGAGCAGTTCGACGAGGCTGCCATCGCGGCGATGCGTGCCCGTCATGTAGTCGGCGAGGCATACGATGCCCGCGCCATTGAGCGCGAGCGTCAGCAACGTCTCGCCGCTCGACGCCTGCAGCGCCGGATGAATGCGGTACACGTCGCCGTCCGCGGTGCGCAGCGGCCAGTGGTTCAGCGTCTCCGGCTGCACGAAACCGAGCAGCGTATGGTTCGCGAGATCGGCGACACGCGTCGGCACGCCGGCTTTCTCCAGATAAGCCGGACTCGCCAGAATGCGCAGCCGGCTGCTGCCGAGCCGGCGTGCATGCAGCGTCGAATCGCGCAGCTCGCCGATCCGGATTGCGACGTCGGTGCGCTGTTCGAGCAGGTCGATGATCTCGTCGCTCGTATGCAGTTCGACCTCGATCGCCGGGTACGCGTCGCGAAAGCCCGGCATCATCGGCGCGATCACGTGCTGCATGAACGGCATCGCCGCATTGATCCGCAGCCGCCCGGCCGGCGTCTCGCGCTGGCTGACGATCTGTTCCTCGGCGAATTCGACCGACGCGATGATTTCGCGCGCGTAGTCGAGAAAGAGCTTGCCCTCCTCGGTCACTTCGAGGCGGCGCGTGGTGCGGCGGATCAGCGTGGTATCGAGTTTTTCCTCGAGGCGTCGCAGGATCCGGCTCATCACCGAGGTCGGCTGGTGCAGTTTGTCCGCCGCCCCCGTCAACGAACCGGTATCGGCGATGGTCACGAACGCGAGCATCTCGTCGAGGGTCGTCTTCATGGTCGGCAGTCGTCAGCGGTGTCAGGAACCGCCACGATAGTGCCGCCGCGCCGGTTTGATAAGCGGGCGCGCGTGCGAATCACAGTTGATTTCGATTCAATAATTCGCGGCGAATATTGTCCGAACAATCGGGGGTGAAGCGGGAGGCCGGCCACGCCAACACGCGCAGCTTTTCGTCAGACGACGCGAAGCGGCCGTGTCAGGCCGCGACGGGCATCTCGTCGCGAATCCAGTCCAGCATCGCGCCGTGCTTCGGCGCCCATCCGAGTTCCCGCCGCGCACGCAGCGCCTTCACGCGGCTGTTCGACGCGAGCGAGAAATGCGCACGCGAGTGACCGAGCGCCTGCGCGGCATCGGCGACGTCCCATTCGACGACCGAGCGCAACCCGAGCCGCGCGGCGAGCGCACGGCCGATCTGCGCGAACGACGCTTCGCCGTTTTCCGCGTAGTAGAACCCACCCGGTGGCGCCGCATGGACCGCACGCAGATACAGATCGGCGACGTCGGCGACGTGCACGTTCGACCAGCGGTTCAGCCCCTTGCCGATCACGCGCACCGCGCCGGCATCGCGCGCGATGGCCGCGAGCAGCGGCAGTTGCGCGCTGTCGCGACGCAGGCCGAGGCCGTCGCCGTAGATCATGCTGTTGCAGATCACGGCCGAGCGGATGCCGAGGGACGCGGCCGACATCACGAGCCGGTCGATCGCGCGGCGCTCGGCCTTCGCAGGCTCGACGATCGGCGTCGTTTCGTCGAACACGATCGCGTCGCCGTGTGCGCCTTGCGCATCGTCCGCGATCACGCTCGTGCCGCTCGTGTGCAGGAACGTCTTGCCCGAGCCGCTCAGCGCCGCGATGATCGTTTCGACGGCCTCGCGGTGATCGCTGCTCGCCGCGTTGACGACGCAGTCCGCGTCGCGCGCGAACGCGTACAGCAGCGCCGTGTCGTCGAGCGTGCCGACGACCGGCATGATGCCGGCCGCCGCGAGCTTCGCGGCGTGGCTGCCATCGCGCGTGAGCCCCGTGACGACGTGCCCTGCCGCGACGAGCCGCGCGGCCACCGAGCCGCCGATGTAGCCGGTCGCGCCCGTCACGAATATCCTGATGCCTTTCATCCGCTGCTCCGGAGGCGAAACGGGCCATGCGGCGCCCGTCCCGCGAAATGTCGTGCGTCGCAGTATCGACGGCCGGTGCCGACGGCGGAAGGCGTGAATCGCTAAAACAGTTTTGCGCGCGGCGGGATGATGGGCCGCGTCAGGCGAAGCCCGCTTCGACCGGCGTGCAGCCGTCGGCCGCGATCTCGTGCCGCCGGCCCGAGCCGCCGACCACGGGCTCGCCCGCCCGTCATGAACGCTTCCCGACGGGCGGGCGCGACAACGTTACCGCGCGTCGCCGAGCGACCCGAGAATCCGGTAGGCGGCCTTCACGCGCTCCTCGATCGGCACGTTGCCGTTCGCGAGCATCACGATCCCGATCCGCTTCGCGGGAACGAACGCGACGTACGTGCTGAAACCGCCGGTCGAGCCCGTCTTGTTGATCCAGGTCGCCGGGTTCGGCGCGAGCGGCGGCTGGATCGCGCTGGCCGGCACCGCATCGAACAGCATCTTCGGCGCGTTGCCCGCCAGCAGCGTCGGCAGCGCGACCGGGTACGGGTACTGTTCCCAGATCAGGTCCTGCGTCAGCGGCCCCGCGCGGAAGTAGCCGGTGTGCGTGCGTTCGATCGCGCGCTGCAAGCGCGGCGCGGTGTGGATCATCCCCATGTTCGCCTGCACGAAGCGCAGCAGGTCGGCCGCCGTGGTCCGCACGCCGTAAGCCGGTTGCCACAGCATGCCTTCCGTCATCCGCACCGGCTTGCCGTCCTTCGTGTAGCCCTGCGCATAGTCGGCCATGCGCGCGGCGGGCACGTTGATGTACGTATGCGTCATCCCGATCGCGGGAAAGAGCCGCTGCTCCATCAGCGTCGCGAAATCCTGGTGCATCGCCTTCGCGGTGAGCCAGCCGAGCATGCCGATCGCGACGTTCGAATACTTGCGGTGCGTGCCCGGCGCATACGCGGGCCGCCACGCGTCGAGATAGCGGATCAGGCCCGCGTCGTCGCGGATGCTGTCCGGCACCTGCAGGGGCGTTCCGCCGGGCGTGTGCGTGCCGAGCTGGAGCAGCGTCACGACGCCGAACGGCTTGCCCTGCAGCTCGGGCAGATATTTGCCTGCAGGGTCCGCGAGCGACAGTTCGCCGCCCTCCTGCGCGTCCGACGCCAATGTCGCGGTCAGCGTCTTGCTGACCGAGCCGATCTCGAACAGCGTGTCGCCGGTCACCGGCTTGCCGGTTTGCTTGGACATCACACCGTAGTCGAACACGTACGGCTTGCCGTCGGCGACGATGCCGATCGCCATGCCGGGAATCGCGTACTGCTTCATCAGCGGCGCGATCTGGCGCGTGACGGTGTCGCGGAGGTCGTCCTGCGTGACGGCGGCCGCGCGACCGGCCGTGGCGGTCGCGCATGCGGCGACCAGCAGGGTCGCGGCGAAGCGTGTCGCATTGAATCGCATGGGGGCGGTTCCTTCTCTTTCCGATGGTTGCATGGACAACAGATCCGGCCGCGCCGCGCGAAAAAGGTGGCGACCGGCCTGTCGAAGCAGGACTATCCGCTACCGCCCGGCCGCCAACAATCGACGATATGTTGCGCGAGCCGAAAGAAAAACTTATGAGATAAGTGGAAGGCGGGAACGAGGCCGCCGTCATGGCCGGGCCACTCACCCGTTTTCCGGGAAAACCTGCCGGTTTTAACAGCATCGAATCCGGCGGCCGGGTGGCGCCGCGTCGAAAATCGATGAAAAAGAGATAAGTCTTGTCAGATCCAGCGGCGCCGGCCAGCCGCGTGATTGATTCATCCGCACGGATCGAAGTAGACTCGCGAAAGCCAAAAATAAAATCCGACCTGAGAGAATCCATGAATCGCCCTATCCCGCTCGCCCGCTCCCGCGTCATCGGCTCCCGCGCGCTCGCGTGACGTTCACGCACTGATCGACCTGAACCGGAATACGCGACGCCAGCGCGTTCTTGCGCGCGCATGTTCGCCGTTTCGCCGTTGAGCCAAAAGAACCGTCAGGGTCCTGCGCGCACCGCCCGCGCACGCCCTGCCCGACCGGAGAGTGAGCCCGTGACCGAAACCGTGGCCGCGTCGGCCTATCGGCCGCGCGACGTCGTCAATGCACCCGACATCAAGGCAGCGATCGCCCGCCGCAGCACCGAGCGCGACGATCCCGCCGAGATCCGTGCGTGGCTCGGCAACCATTTCTTCCGCTGGGTCGTCGGTGCGTTCGAGCAGGCGCAGCCGCTCGATTCGCTCGCCGATTACCGCGCACTCGCCGGCGCCGACCGGCCGGCGCCCGAATGGCTCGTGCGCCGGTTTCGCGCGCAACCGGCGTCCGCGGCGTCTGCCGCTCCCGGCCCGGCGGCCAACGCTGTGCCGCTACCCGCCGCCGAGCCCGCGCCGCTCTACTTCATCGATCCCGAGCACATGCTGCTGATCGACCGCGAACGCGTGCTGGTCGAATTCCTGCGCTCGCGCGCCGGCACGCGGCTCGCGCAGAAACTGCAGCGCATCACCTGCGCGATGGCGCTCGACATGTGGGAACGCGAGCACCAGCGGATGCAGGCGCGCCGCGACAAGGGCTGGGTGCCGAGCAGCGGCCTCGCGCTGCGCGAGGTGCTGCGCACGCCGAACGGAATCGTGTTCGAATTCGTCGGCAGCCATGCGGCGCTGCGCGAGGAGCTCGCGTACGAGTCGTACTACATGCAGCACTGCCTCGGCCAGTTCGCGGATCGCCGCCGGTTGCGCGGCGGCTACGGCGAGCAGTACGCGCAAGCCGCGCAGGACGGCCGGCTGCGCCTGTTCACGCTGCGCGGCGCGGGCAACCAGCCGCACGTGACGATCAGCCTGCAGGTCAGCGGCGACGGCCTGCGCATCGACCAGATCAAGGGCAAGCAGAATCGTCATCCGGTGCGCCGCTATGCCGACGACGTCCGCCAGTTCCTGCGCGCGCTCGCGCCGCGCGGCGAGCGCCATCCGGATTGCGAGGGCATGGGCCTCGTGTTCGAGCCGGACGCGCCGGGCGCGGCCACCGGCGCCTGGACCTTCGTCACCGACGTGCGCTCGCCCGACCATCTGCTGAGCGTGATGAGCGACAACTTCCACCTGATCGAGCATTTCGAGCAGCCGCCGGCCGTGCTGCAATGGCTGCTGCTGCGCAACGCGCCCTATGCGCTCGGCCAGCTGCGGCAGATCGATCCGGCCGTCGCGGCGGCCGCGCGCCACGCATTGCCGGCCGATGCGCTGCCGGCCGCGCGCGCACCGAATGCACCACCGGCCACGACCGCATTCGAGATCGAAGGCATCGCGATCGATCCCGCGCTGTGCGCGGCGTTCGCGTTGCCCGTGCCGGCGGACGGGAGCCCGTCATGCTGAAACTGCTGCTCGGCGCGGTCGCGCTGTGGCTCGTGTGGTACGTGTGGCGCTCGTTCCGGGTCGCCGCGCGGATGGTGCGCGAAGTCGACGCCGACCAGGCCGCGGGCGCCGACAGCGCGGTGCCGGTGCGGCAAACCACGGCCGTTCGTCTCGCGCATGCGCAGGCCGATCAGGCGCCGCCGAACCGCCGTCGCTGGGCGCTCGCGCTGGCCGACATCCTGTTGATCCGCAACGGGCTGCGCTGCGATTGCGACGATCTCGTCCATGCGCTGCCCGATTCGCAGCGCGAACGGCTCGCGCGCCAGGTCAGGCGCGAACTCGACCTGCCGGCCGACCTGCCCGAGTGGCAGATCGTGCAGCGCGTGCCGTCGATCCTCGCGGGCTGGATCCGCGGCGTCGGCCGCTCGCACGACGGCTTCTACGAACAACTCGCCGCCGTCGGGCGCGTGCGCGACGCACTCGCGTTCGACTGCGCGCGCACCGCATTTCTCGTGCGCTGCATCGCGCTGCTCGGCTGGACGTCCGAACAGCACGCGTGGGTCGTGCTGCTGCTCAACGCCCAGCGCGCGCAGGACAGCTTCGACAGCTGGGAAGACTTCGGACTCGCGTATGCGCGGGCGCGCCAGCAGTGGCTGCGCGGCAGCGGCCAGGACGGCCCCGCGTCGTCGCGCGCCACGCAGGAAGTGCGCGAGTACCTGCGCAATCCGTCCGGAAACTGGCTTTCGCTGCCGTGGAAGCGCTACCGCATCTTCGATCCTCAACCCGTTTCGTCATGACCGCCGATACCGACATGTCCTCCGCTTCCGCCGACCTGATTCCGCCCGCGACATCCCGCTGGTTCATTTGCGACGTCGACGCGCTGCTGCGCGCGGGCGAGTTCGCCGCGCTCGACGCGCAACTCGATGCCGCGCTCGCCGCGAGCTTCGACGATCGCATCGCCGAAGGGCGGTACGTCGACGCGCTGCCGGCCGACGTGCAGTCGTGCCTCGACGCCGGCGCCGAGGGCCTCGCGCGCCTGCGCGCGTGGCAGGCCGCGAACCCGCGCTCCGCGCACGCGTGGCTGTGCGAAGCGCATTACTGGCACCACTGGGCCTACGAATACCGCGGCGGCGGCTGGGCCGAAACGGTGACCGAAGCCGGCTGGATCGGCGCGCATGCGTGCGCGACGTTGACGCTCGTCGCCGCGCTGCGCGCGCTGGCGCTCGCGCCGACGATGTGGAGCGCGCCAATGGTGATCTTCACGAGCGTGTCGTCGTTCGGCGAACCCGAGTGGCTGGCGCAGCTCGTGCGCGAGCGCCGCTGGCCCGTCACCGAACTGCAGCTGAACGCCGGCGCCGACGACGAAGCCACGCGCGCCGAACTGCAGCAGATGTTCGCGCGTTCGGGGCTGAATCCCGACGTGCCGGTCGCCTGCCCGCCGGCATTTCCGGACGCGTTGCCGGGCCCGGTCCAGGGCAAGAAGCTGCGCAAGGAGAAGTGGTACTGGATGGAGGCGACGCTGCACGTCCACCCGAAGCTGTTCTTCCCGATGCGCACGTTCATCTGGTACATGCAGCCGCGCTGGGGCGGCTCGCACGATCACATCCGCGCGTTCGTCGCGTCCGACGCGTGCGCGCACCTCGATGCGGTCGAGAAGGACCGGCTGCTGCACGAGATCTGGCGCGACGACTACGCCGGCAACACGCTCGATGCGAACGACGACGAAGACGACGCACGCCACGCGATGACCGCGACGCTCGCGCGTGCGCAGGCCGCGCTGCATCCGTATCACCGGTGGGAAACGCTGCACTGGCTCGCGTACAGCCACTTCAAGCGCAGCGAGTACGAACAAGCCTACGCGCGGCTGCAGGAAGCCGAACGCAACGAGCCGATCGACGACAACCGCGCGATGGCGATGGGCTTGCGGCTGGCGCTCGGCCTCGATCCACAGGGCGACTGGCTGCCCCGCGCGATCGAACGTGCGTCGGACGCGCGCGCCTGCACGTCGGCGATGATCCTGCGCGGTTATGCGCATCGCACCGGCACGTTCGGCTTCGCGCGGGACGACGCGCGCGGCGACGCCTGGCTCGAAGCCGCGCGCGAGAACGAGCCCGGCTCGCTCGCATGGAACCAGATCGCCACCGCGTTCGAGTATGAGAACCGGCGCCCCGCCGATGCCCTTGCCATCTGCAAGCTCGGCTACGAGGCGGGCGGCGATTCGTGCGGCTACCTGCTCGGCTGCTTCTACAAGGACGGCACGCATGTCGAGGCCGACCCGTACCGCGCCGCCCACTACTTCCGCGAATCGATGGAGGCCGGCGGCAACATGGCTGCGTACCGGCTCGGCTACACGTACCATCACATCGGGCAGACCAGCACGGACCGTGCCGAACGCGTGCGCATGCAGGCCGAGGCCGTCGAGGCCGCGCGCAAGGCACACGAGATGGGGCATACGGACGGCCTCGAGTGCATGCTGATGTTCATCGGCGACATCGAGGATTATCCGTCGCGCCATCGCTACGTCGACGAACTGCGCCGACATGCCGAAGCCGGTCACCCTGCCGCGATGGCCGCGCTGTCGTTCTTCCTTGCGGACATCAACGACAAGTCGCTGTACGACTATCGCGAAAGCGTGCGATGGATCATGGGCGCGCAGGCCATCGCACCGGACGACGAATACGTGCAGAACATCACGCGCGTCAGCCACGAGGACGGCATGCTCGGGAAGCTGCGCTACAAGCTGCAGCGCAAGCAGATCAAGGCGCACGAAATTCCGGGCGCCGACAACGCGATGGTCTGAACCCGGGCCGACGCACGCGCCCGCTCGCCGGCGGGCCGTGCGTGCATCATCCCGGCAGCCGCTCGAGAAACGCCAGCATCGCCGCGTTGAACCGTTCGGGCCGCTGCAGCGGCGCGAAATGGCTCACGCCGGGCAGGATCGTCAGCGTCGCGCCGGGGATCGTGCGTGCCAAGTACGCCGCATGCTCGGGCCGGATGAATTCGTCGTGCTCGCCTTGCACGATCGCCACCGGCACGGCGATCGCCGCGAGGTCCTGCGCGGTGTAATCGGGTTGCGTGCGCATCATTTCGCTGACGGCCGCGACGAACGCATCGAACTGGTCCGGTGTCGCGGACAGTCGCGCATAGTCCTTGCGATGCCGCGCGAAACAACGGTCGATCAGCGGGCTCGGCACCATCTCCTTCGTGCCGCCCGGATCCATGTTGCACGCGAAGAAGAACACGCCGGCCGCGCGTTCCGGTGCGCGGGCGGCCAGCACGAGCGCGATGCACGCGCCGTCGCTCCAGCCGACGAAGCGTGCACGGTCGACGTGCAGCGCGTCGAGCACGGCCAGCACGTCCGATGCCATGCGTTCGTACGAATAGGGTCGGTCGTCGCGCGTGCTGCGACCGTGCCCGCGGCTGTCGATCACGATCGCGCGGTAGCCGGCCGCGAGCAGCGCCGGCACCTGGTTGCCCCAGTTGCCGCCGTGGCCGAGGCCGCCGTGCAGCAGCACGACCGCCGGCCCCTGGCCGAACGACGCGTGCCACATGCGTGCGCCGTCGTGGTCGATCCATCCTTCCGCGTCGGCCGCCGGCAGCGGCGTGCCGCCGTGCGCGTCGAAGCGAACGAGTTCGTCGTCGGGTTCCGCATGCATCGTTCAGCCGTCCTCGAGAGGGAGACGAGCTTGCGATTGTAATGCGGGCGGCCGACGTGCCGCCGCGGGCGCTCAGGCCTGCGTCGACACCAGCCCGCCCGACGGCGAGCCGCCGGATTTTTCGAGCGCCGCCGCGAGTTGCGAGATGGCCGTCGCGAGCGCAGCCGAAATCGCGCTGGCTTCCGCGCTCAGCGACTGCTGTTCGACGGCCGCGGCCGGGTCGTCCTTCGCGCGCTGCGCCGCGGTGGCCATCTGCCGCTCCAGCGTCGCGAGCTGCTTCTGCAGCCGCTCGATCAGCGCCTTCAACTGCGCGACCGCCGGGTCTTCCGACGATGCGCCCGCCGCGCCGAGCGTTTCGCCGGTGGCGCCGGTCGAATCCTTCGTGCCGGTGGTACGGGTCGTGTCGGTCGCGCCCGTGGCGCCGGTCGTGCCCGTCGTGCCCGTCGTGCTCGCTGCATCCGTCGCGCCGCCGCTGGACGACGTCGCGGCGGGTGCGTTCGCGGTCACGCCGCTGTCCGCGAGCGGGGATCGCGCGGTCGTGGAGAAATCGATCTGCATCGTGTCGGTCCGTGTGTCGGTAAACGAAGTGACAAGGGCGAAAATTGCCTTCCAGTTCGTTTACGGCATTCGTCACACGAAACTTGAATATCGGGGCCGGGTGGATTGCCCCGCGCGCACTTCAATCGACCGCGAAAGGGCCAGATTGGCAGGCGGGCGGCGCTGGTAGAATCGCTGCTTCGCCGGTTGGATACGCACGTCGAACGCTCCGTCGGACCCGAACGCGCCACGGCCGCCGGCTTCGACTCTCCGCCCCGTTGCACGCGGCATGCACCCTGTGCCGACGCCGCAATCGCGGCTTTCCGGGTCGCCTTTTCCGTTCGTCTGCCCTGCGTCCCCCCGCTCATCCACGCGAGCGGCCAACGCCGTGCGGCATGCATTCGCTTCATCACGCATTCGAGGAACACACGATGGCCCGCATCGGCGCCTTCTGCATCACGACGTGGCTTGCCGCCGCGATTCTCTACTTCGGCCAGCACTCCGTCGCGATGATCGTGCTCAGCGGTGTCGTGGTCTTCGGCGGGTTCGATCTGCTGCGTCCCTGACGCACGTCGCGACGCGGGCACTCGCGAACGTCGCCACCGCCTGATCGACCGTCAGCGCGCGCTCGTTGAACCCGACCGGCACACCGCCGAGCCCGAGCCTGCAGTTCGGCCGATCGAGTCGCCACCCGTCGATCCGCAACGCGACGCGCGATATCGGGGCGCCGTTCGCATGCGGCAGGTCGATCGTGATCTGCCGCTTCGCGCCCGGCATCAGGTTCAGATAGTTGTCGCTGCAGAACGCCGGCAGGATTGTAGTTGTCCTCCATGATGGCATCGTCTCCGCGGATGCGCGCAGCGCAGCTGCCCTGCGGGCATCCCTGCCTTTATCGCGCGCCGACCTGGCGCTGCGTGCGCATCGCAGTCGACGCGCCGCCGGCGGTCATCTGCGTATAGTCCGCGTTCGGCCCGGACGGCGGCGTCAGGTTGTCGGCGGCCGCCCATTGCGTCGGCGTCGCGGACAGCGCGTAGCGCATCGTCCCACCGTTGGCGATCTTGCCCAGCGGCAGCCATGACCCGGCATAGTCGGCTCCATTGACCTTCAGCGACTGGATATACGGGAACGCGGCACGGCCGGTATCGTCCGCCGCGACCTGCTGATCGCTTTCGAGCCGCAGCGTCTTGCCGTTGCCGAGCCAGACCGTGATGCCGCTGAATTGCGGCGTGGACAACGCAAGACCCGCTTCCGACGGAATGACCGGGAACATGCCGAGCGTCGCCCACACGTACCAGCTCGACGTCGCGCCCATGTCGTCGTTGCCCGGCAGGCCGTCGCGGCCGGTGCCGAACGTCTGCGCCATGATGATCGGCAGGATGTACTGCGCCCCGCTCGGTTGCCCGGCCCAGTTGTAGCCCCATGGCGACTGGAACGACGGTTCGTTGCCGATATAGAGGCCGTTCGACGATTCGCCGCCGTTCAGGCTGCCCGAAGTCGGCACCGTCGAATACGGCGTCGTGATCGCGAACAGCTTGTTCAGCCGCGCGACGGCCGCCTGCTTGCCGCCGATCGCATCGATCAGCGCGGACCAGTCCTGCGCGAAGGACCAGAAGTAGTTCGGCTCCGTCGATTCGTGGAACGAACCCGGCACGAGCGTGCCCAGCGTGCCGGGCGCCGCACCGGCCGGCGGCGCGTTACGCGCGGCGATCACCTTGTTCGGGTAGTCGAAGATGTTGCGCCACCACGATGCGCGCGTGTACAGCGTGCCGATGTTGTCCGCCGTCACGCCGACCGACGGCGCGTTCAGCACGCTGGCAGGCAGCGCCTGCAGGAACGCGGCCGCCGAGCGGTCGCTCAGCACGCGCTCGATGGTCGCCGACGACGAGTGGCCGTCGTCGCTCTGCGACAGATAATGGGCCGTCAGGAAATTGGCGAGCCCCGGCGCGCTCGCGCGGTCGTTGCACGCGCTCGACGGATCGAACACCGACTGCTTCGTCAGGCGCGCGGCCGACACCAGATCGAAATCGGTCGCGCCGAACTTGTAGGAACCGGCAATCACGTTCAGCGCGTTGTCGCCCGCCATCGGCGTCGAATCGTCACTGCCGTCGACCCAGTGCGGAAACGCGCCGCACTGCAGCCCGTCGACGACGAGCGACTGCATCATGTCGCTCGCTTCCTGTGGCGCGAGCATCGCGAGCAACTGCGCCTGGGAACGATACGTATCCCACAGCGAGAAACCCGTGTAGTGATTGGCGCCGCCGCCTTGCGAGCCGTCCGGACGTTTGTACGCATAGTCCTTGACGTTCGCGGTGGCACGCTGCGGGACGGTGCCGGTCCGGTCCACCGAGGTCGGATAGCTGCCGTTCGCGTTCTTCGGCTGACGCATGCTGCGGAACTCGCCATTCGTGTCGCTGTAGAGCGTCGGCGCGCTGAACACGTGATACAGCGCCGTGTAGAACTTCGTGAGATTCGCCTTCTGCGTGGCGTTCAGCGCAGCCGGGTCCTTCGCCTGATCGATCTGGATCGTGTTGAGCCGGTCGTTCCACGCCGCGGAGGCCTTCGTCCGCGCATCGTCGAACGCCAGTTTTTCGCCCTCGGCCGCGAGGTTGGCCTGCGCATTCGACACGCTGACGGACGAGATGCCGACCTTCACGGTCACGGTCTTGTCCGCATCGGTCAGGTCGAACTGCAGTGTCGCTGCACCGTTGCTCGCGGTATTCACCGACGACGTACCCGTTTGCTTGCGCAGCGGCTTGTCGAAGGTCGCATAGAAATACACGGGAGCATTCCAGATCGTGCCGTACGGCGTGCAGAACGCCGGCGCGACCGCCTGCCCGCTCATCGACCGGCCGTCGCTGGCGAGCGCGAGCGCCACGTTGTTCGCGGTGATGCTCGTGCTGCCCGAATCGCTGTTGCCGTTCAGCTTCGCATCGATCGAGAAAAAGCCCTTGTTCTTGTCCGTGTACGTGAAGCGCGCGAGGCCGGAACGCGCGGTCGCGCTCAGTTCCGTCGTGATGCCGTTCGCGAGGCGCACCTTGTAGTAGCCCGGTTGAGCCACTTCATCCGCATAGCTGTATCCGACGCCGGCCGGTCTGCCGCCCGGCGCGATGGCGTTCGCCCCGTCGGTGGGCAGCATCGCGACTGCGCCCTGCCCCGGGCAGCCGACGCCGCTCAAGTGCGTGACGCTGAAGAAATCGATCGTACCGGTCGATCCGCCCGACGACAGGTAGCCGCCCGACCCGTTGAAGTTGTAGCGCGGCGTGTTCGGCCCGAAATCGACCATCCCGAACGGCACCGTGGCGCCCGGGTTCACGTTGCCCGCGTAGCCGGAGTCGCCGTTGACCTGCGTGCCGATCAGCGGGTTGACGAACTGGGTCAATTGCATGTTGGTACGCGTGGGCGTCGGCGTGGACGGCTGGCCCGGTTGCGCTGGCTGCCCCGGTTGTCCCGGTTGCGATGGACCCGATGTCGATGGCCCGTCCGTGCCGCCGTTGCCGGCGGTCGACGTACCGTTCACGTCATCGCCGCCACACGCGGCGAGCGCCGCACACGTCAGTGCAGCGACGATCAAGAGTCGTGGATTTTTCATTTTCGTTTAGTACCGTTAATTAAACGAATCATCCGGCGTCGACGATGTTCCGACGCGCCGCCAGGCTTGCCACCTTGCGCGGCGCGACGCCGGCTGCCCCCCAATCGGCGCCGCGCAGACTTCCGCTTGCGAATTTCCGGCGCCTGCCGCTACCGCGGCGGGCGCGGGCGTGCTGCCCACCGAATCGCCACCGCATCCGGCGCTCCCTTCCCGGGGACTTAACAGTGCCGTAACGACTGTTTATTCACCACAAGAAGTTTCCCGAATTTTCAGTTTGTTTAACTAAACAATTGGGATTTAAGTGGCTTTGAGCACAAATTGCCGGCGTTTGTTGCGTTGCAACCAGCCGGAGCGGGATGTGCGGCGACGGGCGTCCGGCGACTCCGGGCGCCCCGTTCACTCAGGGATGCGAAAGAATTGACGAAGCGCGCGGCGGCGCGTCAGCGCGGCAACGTCCTCAGCGAAGACGGGCCGCCGGTCAGCGCGATCCGCTTGCCCGTATCGCGCAGCTTGCCGCCGTCGACCGCATACAGCGCAAGCTGCCGTTCGACGTTGAACTGCACGATCACGTGCCGGCTGTCGGCGGTAAACACGATGCCCTGCGCGGCTTCGCCGCCGGGCGCCTCGCTCACCTTCACGGCCTGCCCGTCGCGGATCTCGAACAGCAGCACTTTGCCGAGCTTGTGGCGGCCCGGGTTGTCGGCCGTCAGGTTCGAACCGTCCATCGCCTGCACGGCGATCCACTTGCCGTTCGGCGAAATCGCGACGCCTTCCGGCAGCGACGGCACCGTCAGGTACTGGACCGTGCGGAACGGCACGCGCGACACGTCGATCAGCGCGACCGAATCGGCGTCGCCCGCGAGCGTGCCGGAGTAACCGGGCAGCCCGGCGAGCCCGACGTTGCTGACGACGGCCCAGCGGTTGTCGCTCGACACGTCGATCGTGTACGGCGCGACACCGGTGCTCAGGCGCGTGCCGCTGTCGGTCACCTTGCCGTCGTCGACGTTCAGTACCGCGATGCCCTGCTCGTCGCGCAGCGACACGAGCGCATGCTTGCCGTCGTGCGTGAAGCTGATCCCGGCCAGCCGCTTCTTGCCGATTTTCAGGTTGCCGTCGAGCGTCACGTGGGTGCCGTCGATACGCACGATCGACACGCTGCCGTCGACGTTGGCGACGAGCGCGAGCCGGCCCGAGCGGTCGATCGCGATCCCTTGCGGATGCGTGCCGAGTTCGATGCGCGTGATCGCCGGCGGCGCGCTGTCGAGATTCACGACTTGTAGAAACGTGTCGAATACGAGCTGCTTCGCGGCCGTGTCGTAGCGCGTCGGCGCACCGACGAGCGCGAGCTTCGCATCGGGCGTGATCGCGACGGCCTGCGGCGGCCCCTGGATACCGTTCTCGACGTCGACCTGCAGTGCGACCTTCGGCGGGAAGGTGCTGGCGTCGAGCAGCGTCAGCGTGTCGGCGGGCGGGGCAGGCAGATAGGTGTCGCGGCCCTCGACGCGCTGGTACTTGCCGTCGTTGCCGGACACGATCCAGTCGGCGGCGTGCACGGCAACGGCCGTCGTGGCGAGGGTCAGCGCGGCGAGCAGGCGCGCGCTGCGCAGGCGGAAAGGATTCGAATGCATGGCGGTCGGTTCTCCGGATCGGTTGCGGACGCAATGGATTGCCCGGCCCTGCTGCTCGACGGGCCGGCGCTATCGGATGATGCCCGAAAGCGGGCCGACCCGGCGTCTCGCGCCCGGTCCGGTTCCGTCAATCCGTGCGTCGCGTCCCCGATGACCACTCGACGACGTCGTCGAGCGGATACACCGGCCGCGCGAGCCGCGCGTAGCGAAACAGCCCGAAGTCCGAGCCCGTCACGCCGCGGCTGTCGCATTCGACCAGCGCGGACGAAATCGGCACGAACACCGGCCGGCAATACATCCGCGACTTCAGCAGCAGGAAGCGCGCGCGCCGCGGATCGACACCCACGCTCTCGAACACGCCGAGATCCCATGGCTCCTGCGTGCGCTCGGTGACGACGAGCGTGGCCGTGCCGATGTCGAGCACCGCCGCGCGGCCCATGTACGCACGCTGCCCGGTGTACGTCGGCCCCGTGATCACGTACTCGCCGTCGGTGATCGCGCGCACGATGCCCGTCGCGCGGAACGGTTCGCGCCGCACGCCGCCGTGCGACGGCAGACGGTTGCCGACCGGCACCGTGACGGTAGCGCCGACGCCCGCGTCGATCAGCGCCGCGACGGCTTCGGGGTCGCACAACGGCCCGCTGACGATCCCGTCGAGCCCGTGCGCGAGAGCGGCTTCGAGCAGGTCCATCGTGTCGCACGGGCCGCCCGACATGCAGTTGTCGCCGTGATCGAGCATCAGCACCGGGCGGTCCGCACCGTCGGCGAGCGCCGCGGCCTGCGCGACCGATTCGGTGAGCGGCGCGCTGCGATAGACGAATTCGTCGCGCGCATCCCAGATCTGCCGCGCGATGCGTTCGGCGACGGCGTCGGCCGCGGCGCGGTCACCGTCGGCTACCACGACCACGCTGATGCACGGCGCGGGAATATCTGCGAGCGAGAAACCGGGCAGCACCGAGACCGCGAGCATGCCGTCCGCCTCGGCCGCGCATGCGGCTTCCACCGCGCGCCGCATCGCGCCTTCGGCGCTCGCGCTGCGCAGCGTCGACGTCATCAGCGGCGGCTGCCGCCACGCGAGCACGGGCCGCGCGCGGCCGTGCAGTCGGTCCAGCAGCAGCCGCGCCGCATGCTCGCCGGTCTCGTACATGTCGACGTGCGGATACGTCTTGAAACTGACGATCACGTCCGCGTTGTCGATCATCTTCTGCGTGACGTTCGCATGCAGGTCGAGCGCGACCGCGATCGGCGCAGCCGGCAGCGCCGCACGCACCCGCGCGAGCAGGTCGCCCTCGCCGTCCGCGCTCTGCTCGGCGACCATCGCGCCGTGCAGGTCAAGCATCACCGCGTCGCAGCCCGGCGCGGCGGCGACGATCGCATCGCAGATCGCCGCATACGCGTCGGCCGCGACCGGCCCGCTCGGGTTCGCGGCGGCCGACACCGGCGTCACGATATCGGCGCCTTCGCGCTCGGCCGCGTCGATGAACGCGGCCATCGCGGTGCGCATCCCGCGATTCGCGCGATACGCATCGTCGCCCCAGTCGGGGCCGTTACGGCCGAACGCGGCGAGCGGCGTCGGCACCGGCGAGAACGTATTGGTCTCGTGGTTCATCCGGGCGATCAGGATCTTCATCGTGCACGGCCCTCCGCAATCCCGGCCGCGCCCAGCATCGCATGCAGCAGCACGTTGCAGCCGGCTTCCAGATGTGCCGGATCGGCGTCCTCGATCTCGTTGTGGCTGATCCCGTCCTTGCACGGCACGAAGATCATCGCGGTCGGCGCCACACGCGCGAGATACACCGCATCGTGGCCCGCGCCGCTGATCACGTTCATCGACGACAGCCCGAGCGCGCGCGCGCCGGCGCGGACCTGCTCGACCAGCGCCGGATCGAACGGCTGCGGCGGAAAATACACGACCGGCTCGATATCGATCCGCATCCCGGCCGCCGCGCCCAGGTCGGCGCATGCCGCGCGCAGTTGCGCGTCCATCGCCGTCAGCGTCGCGTCGTCGGCCGCGCGCAGGTCGACGGTCAGCGTCACGCGGCCGGGAATCACGTTGCGCGAATTCGGGTGCACGTCGACCCAGCCGACCGTGCCGCGTCCGTGCGGCGGATGCGCGCGCGCGATGCCGTTCACGGCGCGCACGAGATCGGCCGCGACCAGCAGCGCATCGCGGCGCAGTTCCATCGGCGTGGGGCCGGCATGCGCCTCCATCCCGTGCACGGTCACGTCGTACCAGCGTTGTCCGAGCGCGCCCTCGACCACGCCGATCGTCGTGTCGTGCGCCTCCAGCACCGGCCCCTGCTCGATATGCGCTTCGAAATACGCGCCGACGGGATACGCGCCGCGCCCGTCGTCCGCACTGCCCGCGTACCCGATCGCGGCCAGCGCATCGCGCACCGACACGCCGTCGCGATCGCATTGCGCGAGCGCATGGTCGAGCGTGAACGCGCCCGCGAATACGCCGGAGCCCATCATCACCGGGACGAAGCGCGACCCTTCTTCGTTGGTCCAGACGGCCACCTCGAGCGGCGCGCGCGTGCGCACCCCGGCGGCGGCGAGCGTACGCAGCACCTCGAGGCCGGCCAGCACGCCGTAGTTGCCGTCGAACTTGCCGCCGGTCGGCTGCGTGTCGATGTGGCTGCCCGTCGCCACGGGCGGCAGGTCGTCCCGCTCGCCCGCGCGCCGCGCGAAGATATTGCCGATCGCATCGACGCGCACCGTGCAACCGATGTCCTTCGCCCACGCGACGAACAGGTCGCGCGCCTGGCGATCGAGGTCCGTGAGCGCGAGGCGGCACACGCCGCCCTTGTCGGTCGCGCCGATCCGCGCGAGCCGCATCAGGCTGTCCCACAGCCGCGCGCCATCGACGCGCAAGCCGGACGCCGCGACGCCCGGAGTCACATCCTGTACTTGCATCGTTGCCATTCCTCGCATTGAAAGGGCCCGGCGCTCATGCGACACCGACGCCCAGGTAGCGGTCCTTCACGTCATGGTCGGCCGCGAACGCCGCGTTGCTGCCTTCGTAGACGATCACGCCCTGTTCGATCACGAAGTGGCGATCCGCGAGCTGCGTGCACACTTCGAGGTTCTGTTCGACGAGCAGGATCGCGACACCGGCCGCCTTGATCTGCTTCAACTGCGCGACGATCTCCTCGACGATCACCGGCGCAAGCCCCTCGACCGGTTCGTCGAGCATCAGCAGCCGCGGATGATTCATCAGCGCGCGGCCGATCGCGAGCATCTGCTGCTCGCCGCCCGACAACTGCGCGCCGCCGTTGCGGCGACGCTCCTTCAGCCGCGGAAAGATCCGGTAGATGTCGTCGAGCTGCCACGGCGAATCGCGACGCGCGCCGAGCCGCAGGTTTTCCTCGACCGACAGCAGCCGGAAAATCCCGCGATGCTCGGGCACGAAGCACAGGCCGCGCGCGGCGATCCGGTGCGCCGGCTGCCCGGACACCGGCCGGCCCGCGAACGTCACCGTGCCGCCGGTCGGCGCGACGACGCCCGCGATCGTCTTGAGCGTCGTCGACTTGCCCGCGCCGTTGCGGCCGAGCAGCGTCACCGTCTCGCCTTCGTTCACGTTCAGCGAAATGCCCTGCAGCACGTGGCTCTTGCCGTAGCAGGCATGCACCTCCTTCACGTCGAGCATCATGCGCGGCCTCCGGTGATCATGTTGCCGAGATAGGCGCTGCGCACGCGCGCGTCGCCGCGAATCGCATCGGGTCGGCCTTCGACCAGCACGCGCCCCTGCTGCATCACCGTGATCGTGTCCGAGATGTCCATCACGATGCCCATGTTGTGTTCGATCAGCACGACCGTGTAGTCGTCGCGCAGGCCGCGGATCAGCGCCTTCATGTCGTCAAGATCGTCGATGCCCATGCCCGACGTCGGCTCGTCGAGAAAGATCGCGCGCGGCCGCGCCGCCAGCGCCATGCCGACCTCGAGCCGGCGCTGCTGCCCATGCGACAGCACGCCGGAAGCCGTGTCGGCGAAGCGCTGCAGGCCGAGCCGCTCGAGTACGTCGTCGACGATGCCTTCGTGCGCGAGCGCCCCGCGCGGCGGCGTCCACGGATTGAGCGCCCGCCGCGATTCGACGCCCTGCGCGGCGACGCGCAGGTTTTCGCGCACGCTCAGGTTCGGAAACAGGCTCGTCACCTGGAACGAGCGGGCGATGCCGCGCCGCACGCGCTTGTGATCGGGTTCGTGCGACACGTCGTGCCCGTCGAACAGGATCGAGCCCGACGTGATCGGCAGCGTGCCGGTCAGCGTATGGAACAGCGTCGTCTTGCCCGCGCCGTTCGGGCCGATCACCGAATGCACGGTGCGCGGCATGATGCGCAGATCGACGCCGCCCAGCGCGGTGAACTTGCCGTAGCGCTTGACGATGCCGCGCGCTTCGAGAATCGCTTCGCTCATTGCCGCTCCTTGACCGTGACCGCCGTGCGATCGCCACGCCGCAGCGACGCCACGACGCGTTCGCCCAGCCCCCACAACCCGCGCTGCATGAACAGGCTGACCGCGATCAGCACGAGGCCGAGCAGCAGCAGCCAGCGCGGCCACAGCGTCGACAGCCAGTCCGCGAACAGCACGTAGAACGCCGCGCCGAGCACCGACGCGAACAGGTTGCCCGTGCCGCCGATCACCGTCATCACGAGGATCATCTCGCTCGTGTGGTAGTCGATGTTCGACAGCGGCGCGATGCCCGTCATCAGCGCGTGCAGCGCGCCCGCAAGGCCCGTGACCGCGCCCGAGATCACGAACGCCGCGAGCTTGAAGCGCTTCACGTCGTAGCCGGCCGCCGCCGCGCGCGCCTCGTTGTCGCGAATCGCGAGCAGCGTCCGGCCGAATACCGAGCGCGATACGCGCAGCAGCAGCCAGAACACCGCGACGAACAGCACCGCGACGAAGCCGTAGTAGCGCCACGGCGAATCGAGCGACACGAGCGGATGGCCAAACGCGGACAGCGCCGGACGCGGGATGTCGAGCAACCCGTTGTCGCCGCCCGTCACATCCGGCGTCGTATACGCGAGGAAGTAGAACAGTTGCCCGAACGCCAGCGTCAGCATCACGAAGTACGTACCGCGCTGCCGGATCGAGAACCAGCCGACGAGTGCGGCCGCGATCGCGCCGAGCACCGCGGCCGCGACCAGCGCGGCCGTCACGGACGCGACGCCGCGCGTCAGCACCAGCCCCGCCGTGTAACTGCCGAGCCCGAAGAAGATGCCCTGCCCGAACGACAGCAGCCCCGTGTAGCCGAGCAGCAGGTTGCAGCCGAGCGCGGCGAGCGCGAACACCAGCACTTCGGTCGCGAGCGAGCCCGAACTCAACACGAGCGGCAACACGCACGCGGCCACCACCGCGAGCCAGCCTTCCGGCCGCTGCAGCGCTCCGCGCCACGGCCGCGGGCGTTGCGACGCCGCCGCGCCCGGCGGCAGCGGTTTCGACGATTCGATCATGCGGCCCTCCCCAGCAAACCGTTCGGACGCAGCAGCAGCACGGCGGCCATCGCGACATAGATCATCAGCCGCGCGCCTTCTGGCCACAGCGTGCTCATCAGGCTCTGCACGATGCCGACCAGCAGGCCGCCGACGAGCGCGCCGAGAAAATTCCCCATTCCGCCGACGACCACCACGACGAATGCAACGCCGAGCGCCTCGATCCCCATGAACGGATCGACGCCGCGGATCGGCGCGGCGAGCACGCCGGCCAGCGCGGCCGTCGCCGCGCCGAGCGCGAACACGAGGCTGAACACGCGCGTCACGTTGATGCCGAGCAGCGACACCATCTCCGTCGACTCGCTGCCCGCGCGCACCGTACTGCCGAGCCGCGTGCCGTCGAGCACCCACCACAGCAGCGCGGCGAGCACGGCCGTGAACCCGATCACGAACAGCCGGTACTTCGGATAGACGAAGCCGCCCCAGATCACGACGCCGTTCAGTGCGTCGGGCGGCGGCACGTTGTCGCCGAGCGGCCCCCACGCGAGGATCGCGCACTCCTGCAGCACGAGCGCGAGCCCCACCGTCGCGAGGATGTGGAATTCGTGCTGCTGCGCGTACACGTGGCGCAGCACGAGTTTTTCGACGCCCCACGCGAACGCGCCGACCACGAGCGGCACGATCGCGAGCGCGACCCAGAAATTCGCCGACCATTGCAGCGCCTGGTAGCAGAGATACGCACCGAGCAAATAGAACGCGCCGTGAGCGAAATTCACGAAGCGCAGCAGGCCGAACACGATCGACAGGCCGACGGCGAGCAGGAAATACAGCATGCCCACGCCGATGCCGTTGACGATCTGCAGCAGATAGACGTTCATGGCTTCCGTGTCGGAAAGGAAGGTAACGGACGCCCGCGGCGCGCGATGCGCCGCGAACGCATGCACGGCGTCAAGCGAGCTTGCAGCCCGTCTTGTCGAGCGGCAGGAACGACTGGCCCGAGCTGACGATGTCCGCATAGTCGTCCGCGTTCTTCATCCGGGCCTTCGGCTTGCCTTTCAGCAGGTAGTAGTTCTTCAGCACCTGGTGGTCGCCCTTGCGGATTTCCTCCGGGCCCGTGAGGCCGTCGTACTTCATCCCTTCCATCGCGGCGACGACCTTCTTCGGATCGGTGCTGCCGGCCTTCACCATCGCGTCGATCAGGATCTTCGAGCAGATGTACGAACCCGCGAGGCTGTAGTTCGGGTTCGCCTTGAACGCGGCGTTCGCGCGCTTCACCAGATCGCGGTTCAGCGGCGAATCGATGCCGTGCCAGTACTGCGCGCCGAAATACACGCCGTCGCAGATGTCCGGCCCGAGCGCCTCGAACTGTTCGAGGCCCGACGCCCACGCGAGCAGGATCGTGCAGTTGCGCTTCATCCCGAAGCTGACGGCCTGGCGCAGCGTGTCCGACGATTGCGAGCCGAAGTTCAGGATCAGCAGCACGTCGGGCTGCGCGGCGGCCGCGTTCGTCAGGTAGCCGCTGAACTCCTTCTCGGCGAGCGAGTGGTAGCTGTTGCCGACGTGCTCGATGCCCTTTTCCTTGAAGATCGCCTTCGCGGCCGACAGCAGCCCGTCGCCGAACACGTATTGCGGCGTGATCGTGTACCAGCGCTTCGCCTTCGGCAGCATCTGGATCAACGGGCGCACCGTCTGCTCGATCGCGCCGAAGGTCGGCACCGACCAGCGGAAGGTCGCCGCGTTGCAATCCTTGCCGGTGATCTCGTCCGCGCCGGCCGTCGTGATGAACACGCCGCCCGCCTTCTGGACTTCCTTGCCCATCGCCAGCGATTCGGACGACAGGATGCCGCCCGCGAAGAACCGCACACCCTTCTGCTGCGCGATCTCCTGCACGCGCCGCACGGCGGTCGCGGGCTTGCCCTCGGTATCGAGCGCCGTATAGGCGAGCGGCGCGCCGAGCACCTTGCCGTATTGCTTGACGACCAGTTGCATGCCGAGATCGGCGTACTTGCCGTTGGCGGCGAACGGGCCGGACATCGGCACCGGGCAGGCGAGCTCGATGGGCGAGCCCTGCGCGAACGCGACACGGGACGACATGCTGCCGAGCGCGCCCGGCACGGCCGACAGCGCGGCCAGTTTCAACAGTTCTCGGCGATTCAAGTTGACGCTCCTCATGATGGGGGACACACGCGATACGACCGACTGCCAAACCGTGCCCACGCCACTCCTGGATACGCGCCGCCGGTTCATTCTATTTATCATGATAAATAGAATGAACCTGATGCTAGAGTTGATCAAAATTGGTGTCAATCAGGCAAAATTCCGTACCCGCGCCGGGACCGATCGTCGACGATGACGCGGCGCGCGGTCAGACAAAGGAGTCGTGAAGATGGTCATGGACCGAGCCAGGGCGGGCCTCGCGGTCGAAATCAAGCAGCCGAAGCGGGCCGACCTCGTCGCCGAGGAGATCAAGCGGCTGATCACCGAGAAGGACCTGAAGCCGGGCGACCGCCTGCCGCGCGAAGCCGAGCTGCAGCAGCTCTATGCGGTGAGCAAGAGCACGATCCGGGAAGCGCTGAAGTCGCTCGAGGTGCAGGGGCTCATCAAGGTCACGACGGGGCCGTCGGGCGGCGGGATGGTCGTCGAGGTGCCGCTCGACCGCACGCTTCAGTTGTTGCAGAACTACCTGTTCTTCAAGGACGTGACGATCGACGACATCTATACGGTGCGCAAGCTGCTCGAACCCGAGCTGGCCGCCGGCGCCGTGCCGCACCTGACGGAGCGCGACTTCGCGGCGCTGGAAGCGAACATCGCGTGCTGCGACGGCGCGTCGGGCGTGCACGATCGCGGCCACATGCTGCGTCAGCGGCAGGAGGACACGACGTTCCACGACATCCTCGCGGCCGCGAATCCGAATCCGTTCCTGCGCTTCAGTTGCGAACTGATCAACGAGATGATCCGGCAGTTGATCGAGTTCCGGAACGATACGCCGCTCGTCGAGCACAAGCGCTTCGGCGAAGCGAACGTGTCGATTCACAAGGCGATCCTGCAGGCCGCGCGCGAGCGCGACGCCGAGCGCGTCCGGGCGCTGATGGTCGAGCACATGACCGAGGCGCCCAAGCATGTGAAGCGGATGAAAGGGAAGCTGCGCGGGCGGTTGATCCTCGATTCCGAGATTCGCCGGCGGGCCGCCGCCGCGCCGGTTGCGGGACCCGATGCGGCCGAGGCGGACGCGGAAGAGCGCTGAGCCGCGGCACCGGCGGCGTGGCGTCGGGGCCGGCCGCTGCGCGGCGACCCCGCGGACTTCTTCCGCGCGCTCAGGCCATCATCGCGCGTCGCCTTCCGTGTACCCGGTCGTGCCCTTCGTTTCCAGATACTCGACGAGGCCGAACTCCGCGTACTCGCGCCCGTTCCCCGAGCGCTTGTAGCCGCCGAACGGCGCGGCCGGGTTCCATGCCGGGTAGTTGATGTGGACGTTGCCGACGCGCAACCGCGCGGCGATCCGGCGCGCGCGCTCGAGATCCTTCGACTGCACGTACGCCGCGAGCCCGTAGACCGAATCGTTCGCGAGCGCGACGGCCTCGTCCTCGGTCCGGTAGGTCATGATCGACAGCACCGGTCCGAAGATTTCCTCCGTGGCGATCGTCATGCCCGGCGTGACGTTCGAAAACACCGTCGGCCGCACGTAGAACCCGTCCGCGAGCCCCTCCGGCCGGCCGGGGCCGCCGGCGACGAGCGTCGCGCCCTCTTCGATCCCGAGCCGGATGAAGTGCTGGATGCGCTCGAACTGCGTGCGGCTGACCACCGGCCCGATGCCGGTTTCCGTCGAACGCGGATCGCCGACGACGGTGCGTTCCGCTTCCCGGCGCGCCGCCTGCTCGGCCCGCGCCAGATGATCGACGTGTACCAGCATGCGCGTCGGCGCGTTGCACGACTGGCCGCTGTTGCTGAAGCAGCTGCGCGCGCCGCGCGTGACGGCATCCTCGATGTCGGCATCGGGCAGGATCAGGTTCGGGCTCTTGCTGCCGAGCTCCTGGTGCACGCGCTTCACGGTATCGGCCGCCGCCTTCGCGACCTCGACGCCCGCGCGCGTCGAGCCCGTGAACGACACCATGTCGACGTCCGGATGCCGCGACAGCGCGTCGCCCACTTCCTGTCCGTAGCCGTGCACGAGGTTGAACACGCCGGCCGGCACACCGGCTTCGTGCAGGATCTCCGCGAACAGGATCGCGCTGAACGGCGCGATCTCGCTTGGCTTGAGCACCATCGTGCAGCAGGCCGCGAGCGCCGGCGCGACCTTGCACACGATCTGGTTGATCGGCCAGTTCCACGGCGTGATCAGCGCGCACACGCCGATCGGCTCGTGCGACACCAGCAGCGAGCCGGTCTGCGTGCTGAAGCGGAACGACTGCAGCGCGCGGATCGTCTGTTCGAGATGCGCGGTGCCGACCGCCGCCTGCATCGCCCGCGCGAACGCGATCGGCGCGCCCATCTCCTGGCTGATCGTCTGCGCGACTTCTTCGTAGCGGCGCTGGTAGATCTCGAGGACGCGCTTCAGCAACGCGACGCGCTCGTCCACCGACCAGCGCGAATACGTGTCGAACGCGTGCTTCGCCGCGCCGACCGCACGGTCGACCTCGGTCGCGCCGCCGATCGCGAGCCGTGCATACGGCCGCGCGGTGGCCGGATCGATCACGTCGATCGATCGCGCCTCGGCCGGATCGCGCCACTGGCCGTCGATATAGGACTGCTGTGAGGTTCGCATCGAATGCTCCCGGAATGACGGATGCCGCGCTCAGCGCGTCGCCCGCGCGTAGGTCTCGACGAGGATGTCGCGGATCTGCGCGACGAACCATGCGATCTCGTCGCGCGACATCACCAGCGGCGGCGAAAACTGCACGATCGGCGTGCCTTCGTGATCCACGCCCGCGCGGCACAGCAGCCCCGCGTCGAAGATCGCCGGCGCGAGCAGCGTCGACACGAACGCCTGCGCGCTGATGCCGGCCGCCCAGCGGCGCGCGACCTTGTCGGTCACGAGCTCGAGCGAGTAGTGATAGCCGTCGCCGCGCACGTCGCCGACGCACGGCAGTTCGAGCAGCCCGTCGAGCGTCCGGCGAAACACCGCTTCGTTGTCGCGAACGTTCGCGAGCACCCCTTCGCGCTCCATGATCGCGAGGTTCGCGAGCGCGGCCGTGCACGCGACCGGATGGCCGCCGTAGGTCGCGCCGTGCAGGAACATCTGCTGCGGCCCGTCGAGCACCGTGTCGACGACCGCGTCGCTCGCGATCACGCCGCCGAGCGGCACGTAGCCCGACGCGATGCCCTTCGCGAACGTGATGATGTCCGGCTTCAGCCCGTAGCGCGCCGACCCGAAATACTCGCCGAGCCGGCCGAACCCGCAGATCACCTCGTCGGCGACGAGCAGCACGCCGTGCCGGTCGCAGATGTCGCGCAGCCCGGCCGCGTAGCCGGCCGGCGGCGTCAGGCTGCCGCCCGCGTTCTGCAGCGGCTCGACGACGATCGCGGCGACCGTGTCCGGCCCCTCCTGCACGATCAGCGATTCGATTTCGTCGAGCAGATGGCGCGTGAACTGCGCCTCCGTCTCGCCCGCCGGGCGGCCGTAGCGTTTCGTGTTGCCCACGTGCCGCACGCCCGACATCAGCGGCTCGAAATGCTTGCGGAAGTTCGTCATCCCGTTCAGCGCGAGCGCGCCGAACGACGTGCCGTGATACGCGACGCGCCGCGCGATGAACTTGCGCCGCTGCGGCTCGCCGCGCGACTGGTGATACTGGCGCACCAGCTTGATCGCCGATTCGTTCGACTCCGAGCCGCTCGACGTGAAGAACACGCGGTTCAGGCCCTCGGGCGCGAGCGCCGCGAGCCGGTGCGCGAGCCGGATCGCCGGTTCGTGCCCGTAGCCCCAGTTGGTCGCGAATGGCAGCCGCACCATCTGCTCGCGAATCGCATCGCCAATCTCCGCGCCGTGGTTGTAGCCGACCTGCACGCAGTACAGCCCGGCCAGCCCGTCGAAATAGCGCTTGCCGCTGCGGTCGACGAGCCAGCAGCCTTCGCCGCGGTCGAACACGGTCAGCGCGTTCTCGCGGTATGCATCGGCATGCGTGAAGTGCATCAGCAGATGGCGCTTGCCGAGCGCCTGCAGGTCCGCATCGAGATTGACGTCAACAGCGTGCATGGATCACTCCTCCTTCAGGGTTTCAAAACCGGCATCGCGCAGCCGGTCCTTCAATTCATCGACAGCGTCGGCGCCGGCCGCGTGAAACCGCGCGTCAGCCAGACGAGCTGGCAGAGCCCGACCACGAGCCAGCCGATGCCGACGTAGAACGTCTGGCGCGACAGCCCCGACCAGAGCCACACGTTCATCGCGAAGCCGATCGCCGGCATCAGGCCGTATGCAATCCAGCCCGCTGCGTGGCGATGCTCGGGCCGGCTCAGATAGCTGCGCATCACGCACAGGTTCACGATCGCGAACGCGACGAGCGCGCCGAAACTGATCATCGTCGACGCGAGATCGAGCGTGATGAACAGCGCGGACAGCGACACGACGCCGACCGCGAGCGTCGCCCGCACCGGCGTATGCAACCGCGCATGCAGATGGCCGAACACGCATTCGGGCAGCACGCGGTCGCGGCCCATCGCGAACAGCACGCGCGTCACGCTCGCCTGGCCCGCCATCGCGCTCGCGAAGCAGCCGGCCACGTACACCGCGACGAAGAACGCCGACAGCGTGCGGCCGCCGACCCGCCGCATCAGTTCGAGGCTCGCCGAATCGAGATCCTTGAACGCATGCCAGTCGGGAAACACCACTTGACCGACATACGCGATCAGCATGAACAGCAGGCCGCTCGCGAGCGTGCAGAGCAGGATCGCGCGCGGCACCGTGCGCCGCGGCTCGCGCGTTTCCTCCGACAGCGTGGTGACCGCATCGAAGCCGAGGAACGACAGGCACAAAATCGCGGCGCCGGCGAAGATCGCGCGTGCATCGCCGGACGACGGCAACGCGATGGCAATCGACAGCCCTTCGCCCGCCGCGACGTGCGCCGACGCGATCACGAAGACCGCGATGAACACGAGCTGGCTCGCGATCAGGATCAGGTTCACGCGATTGACGAGCCGGATGCCGACGATGTTCAGCCCGGTGATCAGCGCGATGCTGCCGATGATCCACACGCTGGCCGGCACCGTCGGAAAAATCTGTTTCATGTAGATGCCGATCGCGAGATAGCTGATCATCGGAATGAACAGGTAATCCATCAGCAACGCCCAGCCGACCATGAAACCGGCCGACGTGCCGAAGTTGCGGCTCGCGAACGTGTAGGCCGAGCCGGCGCTCGGCATCAGCCGCGCCATGTGGCCGTAGCTGCGCGCGGTAAACAGCATCGCGATCAGCGTGACCGCGTACGCGGCCGTCAGATGCCCGTTCGTCTCGCTCGTGACGAGGCCGTAGGTCGTGAACACCGTCATCGGCAGCATGTACGCGAGGCCGAAGATCACCAGCGTCGAGAGTCCGAGCAGGTGCGGCTTGCGTGCGTCGGTGTCGCCGCGCGGCGCGTACGCCTCGAACTCGTGCATCGCGGCGGCTGATGCGGTTCGACCTGGCCTGTCGTTGTCCATGCTGTCCTCACGTGGGTGGCGTCCATGACTTCAACACGCGTGCGTCCGGCGCTGCCGGCGGGGCACGACTGGAAGAAAGTGTGGTGCGCCAAAAAAATCGACGACGAATGAGAAAAGCGGACGTAATCGAGGGATATTTCCGGACACATCGTCGGGCATGGTGCCCTGCCGCCCTGCATGCTGCTGTGCGGCACTGGCGTTTTGCGGACATTCCGGCTATGTTCTGTGCGACCCCGTCACCGCATCGGCACCATGGACAGCCGTTCCCAACGAAACCAGAGCCGGGCCGAACGCAGCCTGCGTTCGGCGCTCGGCCTCGCGCGTCCGGCCGGACGCCAGGAGGATATTCCCGCCACGGTTCACGCGATCGCGGTCGCGCTGGACGAGTGCCGCGTGCGGCGCATCGACGGCGCCGCACTGCTCGAAGGCACGGGGCTCGGCGCGGACGAAGTCGCATCGCCGAACCTGCACGTGAATCGCGGCCAGGAGCAACGTTGCTTTCGCAACCTGCTGCGCTGCAGCGGCGTGCCGTCGATCGGGCTGTCGATCGGCGCGCGGCTGCATGTGTCGACGCTGGGTCTCGCCGGCTACGCGATGCTGATCAGCGGCTCGGTGATGCAGGCGTTCCGCTGCATGGGCCAGTTTCCGCTATTCATGGGGCTGTATTTCGACGTGCGTATCGACGCGCATGCCGGCGGCATGAGCGTGACCATCGGCCGCTACAACGGCGAGCCCGATCTCGAGGTGTTCCAGGCCGACATGTGCCTGTCGAGCCTGCGCCTGATCGTGTCCGACCTCGTCGGCAAGCCGGTGTGGCCCGAGCAGGTGCAGCTCGCGCGCCGCACGCCGCGCAACGCGGCCGACTACGCGCGCCACTTCGGCTGCCCGGTCGTCTTCAATGCGGCCGACAACCGGCTCGTGTTCACGTCGGTGAACGGCACGGAAGCGCCGCGCCTCGCGAACGAAGTCAGCTTCAATGCGCTGCACGGCCAGTGCGAGGTGCTCGAACGGCAGTGGGCCGCGTCGGTCGGCACGCGCTTCGCCGATCGCGCGAAGGAATTGATGGCGCGCGACCTCGTGCGGTTCAAGTCGATGACGGCGCTCGCCGGCGCGCTGCACCTGACCGAACGCACGCTGCGCCGGCGGCTCGACAAGGACGGCATCACGTTCCAGTCGTTGCTCGACGACGTGCGTCGCGACGAAGCCGTGCGGTTGCTCGACGATCATGCGTTGAGCGTCGCCGCGATCGCCGAGCGACTCGGTTACAGCGAACCGCGCAGCTTTCGTCACGCGTACCGGCGCTGGACCGGCAAAACGCCGCGCTCGGCGTCGGACACCGACGCGTGACGCGGATGCGTTACCGCTTCGCCCTGACGCGCCGCCGGCTCGCGCACCGGCGCGTCATGTCGACCTGAAGTCGCTTCGCCTGGCTTTCGAGGATCCGGCAGAACGCTTCGGTGAACGCACTACCCGGCCGCAGCGACGGGCGCAGCATCGCGATACGGCGCGGCGGAATCGTGTCGATCGGCACGAACGCGAGGCCGGCCGCATCGATCGACGCGGCGGTCAGGCTGTCGACGATCGCGCGCCGCCCGGCCAGTTGCACCATCCGGCACGCGAGCGCCGAACTCGACACGCGCGCGTGAATCGTGTGCCGGTTCTCGGACGCCGACAGCAGCGCCTCCAGTTCGGGGATGCCTTCCAGCGCATCGACGCTCGTCAGCCCGCCGGCTTCGAGATCGGCGAGCGTCACCGTCTGCCGCACGGCCAGCGGATCGTCGGCGCGCATCGCGCAGACGATCGTCGAGTCGAGCAGATGCTGTTCGGTGACGTTGCGCATCGCGCGAAACGGCGCGCAGATGCCGAGATCCACTTGCTGGCTCTCGACGAGATCGAGCATCCGCTCCGCGTTCTCGATCGCGACTTCGACGAACACCTTCGGGTACTTCGCCTGGAACACGGTGATCGCTTCCGGCAGCAGCCGTTCGGTGACCGCCGGATACGCGCAGATGCCGAGGCGGCCGAGCGTGCCCGCGCGCAAGCCGTCCGCGAGTTCGTTGAGCGCATGCAGGCTCGCGTTGGTCCGCTCGGTCTGCTCGAACAGCAGGATCGCTTCGGCCGTCGGCAGCAACCGGCCTTTCTCGCGCTTGAACAGCTCGACGCCGAGGCTTTCTTCCAGCACCTTCAACTGCTTCGTGACCGCCGGCTGAGAGATGTGCAGATTGCGCGCCGCCGCCGTCAGCGTCCGGCACCGGACCACCTCGTACAGCAGTTCGACCTGGTGATAGTTCAGCGTTCGCCTTGCCATGTTCCGCCTCCTTTCGACGCCGCGCGATCGCGAGAGCATAACCCACGGTTATAGGTCGCGGTCCGACAATGTATTGGCGGAACAGGCCGGAATTCGATGAAATCACGGCTTTGAACACAAAAGCGGCCGCAACGGGCAGGTCAGGGGACACAACGATGCAGACAATGTCGAGCTCACGGGCGCACAAGCCCACCAAATTCCGCTGGTTCATGGTGTTCCTCGCGTTTCTCGCGATCGTCACCAACTACATGGACCGCGCCAACCTGGCGGTCGCGCTGCCGTACATGAATACGGAGCTGCACCTGTCGTCCGCCGAATCGGGCCTGATCCTCGGCGCGTTCTTCTGGACTTATGCTGCCTGCCAGATCCCGGCCGGCATGCTCGTCGACCGGTTCGGCGCGAAACTCGTGTTCGCGGGCGCGGTCGTGTGGTGGTCGGCATTCACGATGGCGACGAGCCTCGCGCGCGGCGGCGCGTCGCTGCTCGGCCTGCGTTTCCTGCTCGGCGTCGGCGAAGCCGGCGCGTTCCCGTCCGCGACGAAATTCGTCGAGCGCTGGTTCCCGCCGACCGAACGCGGCCTCGCGTCCGGCATCTACGATTGCGGCGCGCGCGGCGGCACACTGATCGCGCTGCCGATCTGCACCGCGATCATCACCGCGTACGGCTGGCGCGCGTCGTTCATCTTCACCGGCGCGATCGGCCTCGTGTGGGTCGTCGTCTGGCTGCTGGTCGCGAGCGAGTTTCCGTCGCAGAACCGCTTCGTCAACGCGGCCGAAGCCAAGCACGTCGACCAGGACGCACCCACCGAAAAGCACGCACCGGTCCGCATCAAGTGGGGCCGGCTGTTCACGTCGCGTGTGGTGTGGGCAATGTCGCTCGGCTTCGCCTGCCAGGGCTACGTCGTCTACTTCTTCATCACGTGGTACCCGACCTACCTGGTGAAGGAACGCGGTTTCAGCCTGCTGCAGCTCGGTTTCTACGGCATCCTGCCCGGCCTCGCGGGGCTGGTCGGCTCGTGGGTCGGCGGCTGGATCTCCGACCGCATCGCGGCAAGCCACTACGGCCTGAACTTTGCGCGCAAGTTCTGCATCGTCGTCGGGATGGCGCTGAGCGCGACGATCGGTCTGGCGGGGCTCGCGTCGCAGGCTTGGCTCGCGCTGCTGCTCCTGTCGATCGCGTTCTTCGGCGTGTCGGTCGCCACGTCGAGCATTCTCGCGCTGCCGGCCGACGTGTCCGCACGCGGCGAACGCTCGGTGGCCGGCACGGTCGCCGGGTTCCAGAACTGCATCTCCAATCTCGCGGGCATCGCGAGCCCGGCCGTGATCGGCCTGCTGAAGGACGCGACCGGCTCGTTCACGCCCGGCCTGATCTCGGCGTCGATCATGGCGATCATCGGATGCCTGATCTACATCTTCATGCTCGGGCCGATCCGCTCCGACGTGCTCGAACACGTGGTCGCCGACTGACGGTCACACGTTCACACGCGTTCGGCCCGCTTATTCAACGAGGAAAACATGCTTTGCGATTCACCGAAGGTGCCGTTTCTTGCTCAGGGTTGCGAGCCGGATACGGAGCGAGTCTCCGCCACGTTCGCCGTCCTCGGCGCGCCGTACGGCGTGCCGTACGGCCCGGCGCTGCTGCACTGCGACGCGTCCAACGCGCCCGACAAGGTGCGCGAGCGCAGCTTCCGCTACGGGCGCCAGATCGGACACTATGACTTCGACCTGCAGGGCACGCTGTTCGGCGACACGGGCGCGACCTGCGTCGATTGCGGCAACCTGCCCGGCACGCTGGACGTCGCGCGCAACGCGGCGGCCGTGACGTCCGCCGTCGCGTCGCTGCTCGAGCGCGGCGCGATTCCGGTGGTGCTCGGCGGCGACGATTCGATTCCGGCGCTGTGCGTGCGCGCGTTCGACGCGTACGGACCGCTGAACGTGCTGCAGTTCGACGCGCATCTCGACTTCCGCGACGAGGTGAACGGCGAACGGCACGGCTATTCGAGCCCGATCCGGCGCATCCGCGAGATGCCGTTCGTCAGGCGGATCGTCCAGGTCGGCCTGCGCGGCAGCGGCAGCGCGCGCCCGAGCGACGTGGAGGACGCGCTGCGCTCGGGCAACGTGCTCGTGCCGGCCGACGTCGTGCACGATGAAGGCATCGAAGCCGTCACGCGGCACCTCGTGGACGACGCGCCGTGGTTCGTGACCGTCGACATCGACGGCCTCGACCCGAGCATCGCGCCGGGCGTGGTCGCGCCGATGCCGGGCGGCCTGACGTTCCACCAGACGCGCGGCGTACTGCGGCACCTGTGCGCGAACACGCGGCTCGCGGGAATCGACGTCGTCGAATATCACCCGGCGCTCGATGTGCGCGAGATGACCGCGCTGACGATCGTGCGGCTGCTGACCAACGTGATCGGCACCACCGCGCGCCGCATCGCGCGGTAACGATTTCATGCGGCGAGACCGCTCGCGCATCGCCCGTCGCCACGCCGGTCTCGTCCACTGATTCGGGCTTCGAATCAATTTTCACGCACCCTGCTCGTGGCCCTCGCACGACCGGCCACGCATCGCCGCGATCGCTCCCCACGGTAGACGCGTTCGATCGATTGTTCTATACTCGCCTCAACTTCATCACAAAACGCATGATCTCGTGCGCAACGTGATGTCATTTCGCACTTCGTTGCGCATGCATCCGTTTCGCCACGTCAAAGGGGCCTCCGGCCCCAGCGGTCGGCGCCAAGCCGCCCGCATCCATGCCGTCTTCACGGGACGGTGCCCTGCTCGAACGCGCCTCGCCGTTACGGCGCCGCCGGGCTGAACCTGACAATCAGACGAACGCGTCGTCGCGTTCAACCGACCGCCAGCCGCACCTCGGTGCAGCCGGCAGCACTGTTTCCGTCAGTTCAATCGCGGCCATGCCGGGATCACGAACTTCCATCGCGACGCCATGCGGCGTCATCGCGGCGTGCGCCTGCGCGCGCCGCACCGAATCGAGGAGGCGTATCTTCATGACTCGACGCACTGTCCAGCTGGTGGGCAGCCTGGTGGCCATCATCGCCGTGGGATGGGCATTGGCGCGCGGCATCGGCGCCGAGACGTTCAAGCAGCGCTCGGACGATCTCGCCTACTACGCGGGCCAGCACATGCTGCTGGTCGTCTATTCGATGACACTGGCCATCGCCGTGGGCGTGCCGGCCGGCGTACTGCTGAGCCGGCCGCGATTCCAGCGCCAGGCCGAGCGCTTCATGCAGGTCTTCAACATCGGCAATACGATCCCGTCGCTCGCGGTGCTCGCCATCGCGCTCGGCATCTTCGGCATCGGCAACGTGCCGGCGATCGTCGCGCTGTTTCTCGCCTCGCTGCTGCCCGTCACGCGTAACGCCTACGAAGGGATGAAGAACGTACCGGCCGCGCTGCGCGAAGCCGCCAAGGGCATCGGCATGACGGGCTGGCAATCGCTGGTTCGCGTGGAATTGCCCAACGCCTTGCCGATCATCGTCGGCGGCGTGCGCACCGCGCTCGCGATCAACGTCGGCACGGCGCCGCTCGCGTACCTGATCGGCGCGGACAGTCTCGGCTCGCTGATCTTCCCCGGCATCTACCTCGACAACCAGCCGCTGCTGCTGCTCGGCGCATCGCTCACGGCGATCCTGGCACTGGTGCTGGACGGCATCGTCGCGGCCGGCAGCCGTCACTGGCTGGCACGCCACGGAGGTGCCGCATGACGCTTCATCGCATCCTTCGATCGTTCGCACGCCTGTGCACCGTCGGCGCGCTGTGCGTCGCCGCGAGCACGCCGGCGTTCGCCGCGAAGCTCGTGCTGGGCGCGAAGAACTTCACCGAGCAGTACGTGCTGGCGGAACTCACGTCGCAATACCTGCGCTCGCGCGGCTACGACGTCGAAGTCCGCGCCGGGCTCGGCAGCACGCTCGCGCGCAGCGCGCTGGAGAACGGCCAGTTCGACCTGATGTGGGACTACACGGGCACGGCGGCGCTCGTCTACAACAAGATCCAGGACAAGCTGTCGCCCGAGGAGATGTACCGGCGCGTCAAGGCGCTCGACGTGCCGCGCGGGCTCGTGTGGCTCGATGCGTCGCCGCTCAACGACACCTACGCGATCGGCCTGCCGAGCGAACTCGCGCAGGCCACCGGCATCCGCACGGTGTCGCAGCTCGCCGAGCACCTGAAGAACGATCCCGCCGCGAAGCATTACGTATTCGGCATGGATGCGGAATTCGCGAATCGCCCCGACGGCCTGAAGCCGCTGCTCGCCGCCTACGGCATGCAGTTCAGCCGCGCGCAACTGAAGCAGATGGATCCGGGGCTCGTCTATACGGCCCTGCACAACAATCAGTTGAAGATCGGCCTCGTCTACACGACCGACGGCCGCGTGAAGGGCTTCGGCATCGTGCCGCTCGAGGACGACAAGCACTTCTTCCCGCCGTACAACGCGACGCCCGTGGTCCGCAAGGGCACGCTTGAAAGCAATCCGAAGCTCGCGACGCAGCTCAACGCGCTGTCGGCCGCGCTCGACAACGACGCGATGCAGGCGATGGCCAAGGCCGTCGATCTCGACGGCAAGTCGCCGCGCGACGTCGCCGATGCGTTCCTGCGCAACCACCCGCTGCCCTGAAGGAGGACCGATGAGCGTATTCGACTATCTCGCTTCGAGCTGGCCCGAGTTGCTGCAGCTCACGCTGCAGCACGTGTGGCTCGTCGCGATCGCCGTAGGTTGCGCGATCGTCGCCGGCGTACCGCTCGGCATCCTGATCAATCGCCACGAATGGCTCGCCGGGCCGCTGCTCGGCATCGCCACGCTCGTGCTCACGCTGCCGTCCATCGCGCTGTTCGGCCTGATGATCCCGTTCTTCTCGCGCTTCGGCCAGGGCATCGGCGCCGCGCCCGCGATCACGGCCGTATTCCTCTACTCGCTGCTGCCGATCATGCGCAACACGTACCTGGCCTTGCACAACGTGGATGCGGGGATCAAGGAAGCCGGCACCGGCATCGGGATGACGTCGTGGCAGCGCCTGCGTCTCGTCGACTTGCCGCTCGCGGTGCCGGTGATTCTCGCGGGCGTGCGCACCGCGGTCGTGATGAACATCGGCGTGATGACGATCGCCGCCGTGATCGGCGCGGGCGGCCTCGGCACGCTGATCCTGCGTGCGATCGGGCAGAGCAGCATGATGAAACTGCTGGTGGGCGCGGTGCTCGTGAGCCTGCTCGCGATCGTCGCCGACCGGCTGCTGCAGATGCTGCAACGTGCATTGACACCGAAGGGAGTGCAGAAGACATGATCGAACTCGACCAACTGACCAAGACCTTCACGCGCAAGGACGGCCAGGCCGTGCGCGCGGTCGACTCCGTGAGCCTGTCGGTGCCCGAAGGGGAAATCTGCGTGTTCCTCGGCCCGTCGGGCTGCGGCAAGACCACCACGCTCAAGATGATCAACCGGCTCATCGCCGCCACGTCGGGCCGCGTGCTCATCAACGGCGAGGACACGGCGCAGCTGAACGAAGTCGACCTGCGGCGCCACATCGGCTACGTGATCCAGCAGATCGGCCTGTTCCCGAACATGACGATCGAGGAGAACATCACCGTCGTGCCGCGCCTGCTCGGCTGGGACAAGAAGCGCTGCGCCGAACGCGCGCGCGACCTGATGTCGATGGTCGCGCTCGATCCGAAGCTGTACCTGAAGCGCTATCCGCGCGAGCTGTCGGGCGGGCAGCAGCAGCGCATCGGCGTGATTCGCGCGCTGGCCGCCGATCCGCCCGTGCTGCTGATGGACGAGCCGTTCGGCGCGGTCGATCCGATCAATCGCGAATCGATCCAGAACGAGTTCTTCCAGATGCAGCGGCAACTGAACAAGACCGTGATCATGGTGAGCCACGACATCGACGAAGCGATCAAGCTCGGCGATCGCATCGCCGTGTTCCGGCGCGGCCAGCTCGTTCAGTACGATCACCCCGACACGCTGCTCGCCCGCCCGCGCGACGAATTCGTCGCGCAGTTCGTCGGCCAGGACAGCACGCTCAAGCGCCTGCTGCTCGTGAAGGCCGGCGACGCCGCCACGCAACCCGAAACCGCGCGCGTCGATACGCCGCTCGCACACGCACTGGCGGTGATGGACGAAACCGACTGCCGCTACCTGACCGTGCTCGACGACGCGGGCCGGGCGCTCGGCTACGTGACGCGCCGCGCGGCACGCACCGACGGCGGCGTGTGCGGCGAACGCGTGACGCCGTTCCCGGCCGGCGTCGCGGCGGACGACAACCTGCGCATCGTGCTGTCGAAGATGTACCAGTACAGCGCGTCGTGGATGCCGGTGCTCGACCCCGACGGTGCGTGGCTCGGCGAGATCACGCAGGACTCGATCGCCGCGTACCTCAGCTCGGGCCGCTCGCGCCGGCAAACCGGCCAGCCGCCGGGCAGCCCGGCCGAGACGGTCGCCTCGGTCGCCACGTCCTGAGTCGCGCCCGGGACGGTGCTTCGTTGCACCGGCTTCGGGAAGTGAATCGACATCGCGCGTTGCAGAAAGCAACCAGACGCATCAGCGCAGCGGCGCTCGCGTTTTTCCGTCGACCTTCAATGTGCGCCGATCGCGCGCGACTTCGTATTCGACGGTCTGCGCGGGCGTGACGGCACCATACGATCGGCCGTTCACATAGACGACGCCGTCGAGCAACTCCACCCTGTCGCCGTTGACGGTCGCCGTGGCCCGGTCGCCCTGCAAAACCGCGCCCGAACAACCGGCGGTCGAGAAGCTGCGGACCGACGTGCCCGGCATCGCGGCGTTCCCGCCGCGCTGATCCGCCGCATGCGCGGCGCTGCACGGCGCCGCATCCATCGCGCCGGCCGCATGGAGCGGCGCCGCGCCGAGGCCACTCCCGGCCAGCAACGCGATCGTCATCGGCAACAGCTTGTTCATGGTGATCTCCGTGGTCCGCGGTCGTCGATCGAGGGTCGGCCGATGCCCCTGCTCGCAGCTCTGCCAACGCCGCCCAGTATGCAGCCACTTCGCCGCGCCCGGCCATCCGCTTCAGTACCCGTCGCGGTGGCGGCCGCACGGATGCGCCGCCCCGAAGCAATCGATTACGTGAAAATCCGCCTTGATCAAGTTGCGACCCGCAACTATTATCGATTGCGATACGCAACCTTTTCAGGGGCAGACCATGGACCTCATCGACGCGCCGGCCAAGCCGCGCGACGCGACCATCCTCGAATTGCGCGACTTCTCGCGCAAACTGGTACGCGAGCTCGGCTTCATGCGCGCGACGCTGGCCGACAGCGACTGGGCGCCGTCGGCCGTGCACGCGATCCTCGAGATCGGGATGGCGCCCGGCATCAACGCGAAGGATCTGGGCGCCATCCTGCGGCTCGACAAATCGAACACGAGCCGGCAACTCGCGCGGCTCGAAGCCGCCGGTATCGTGGAGCGGCGCGTGTCGAGCGAAGACGCGCGGGCGATCGAGCTGTACCTGACCGCCGAAGGCAAAAAGCTCCGAAAAAGAATCGATACGTTCGCGACCGATCAGGTGTCGAACGCGCTGCGCCGGATGATTCCGGCCGACCAGCAGGCGCTGCTGCGTTCGCTCGCGCTGTATGCCGATGCACTCGCCCAGGACAACGCGGCCCGCGCGCCCGTCGCACCCGCCGACGCGCCGTCGATTCGCGAAGGCTATCAGCCGGGCTGCATCGGCGACATCGCGAGCCTGCATGCGCGCTTCTATGCGGAACACTGGGGTTTCGGCGCCTTCTTCGAACAGCGGGTGGCGACCGAGCTGGCCGCCTTCGCGGGCACGCTGCCGGCCGCCGGCAAGGCGCTGTGGCTGTGCCAGGAAGACGGCCGGACACTCGCGTCGCTCGCGATCGACGGCGACCCGGCGACGGGCGTCGCGCACCTGCGCTGGTTCATCGTCAACGACGCGTTGCGCGGCTCGGGCGTCGGGCGTCAATTGATGACGCTGGCGATGCGTTTCGTCGACGAACACCGGTTTCGCGAAACCTACCTGTGGACCTTCAAGGGGCTCGATGCGGCGCGCCATCTGTACGAGTCGTTCGGCTTTGCGTTGACGAACGAGTCGGCAGGCACGCACTGGGGAACCAAGGTCGTCGAGCAGCGCTTCAGCCGGCCCGGGCCGTCCGGCGATTGATATCGGCGGACAGCTTCGCCGTGCGTGGGGGGCAGCAGCCCGGCGTTAGCTGTCGCACGCCGCCCGATGCACGACGCGCGCGAAATCCGGATAATGTCTGCCCCGAACATTCGCCCGACAATGGATCCGCTCATGACTCCCGGTGTCCTCGTGACCGGCCGCACGCTGGATCGCGCCGAATTGATGCAGCTCATCGAAGGCTCACCTGCGCCCCTCCACCTGGAGGATTGCGACCTCGAAAGCGCCGATCTGTCGCGCCTGGATCTGCGCGGCGCGCGATTCGAGCGCTGCGCGCTCGCGGAAGCGTCGTTCGTCGGCGCCACGCTCGCACACACCACGTGGATTCGCTGCCGGGCCCGCCAAACCGACTTTGCGTCGTCGGATCTCGAGGACGCCGCGTTCCGGTCGTGCGACCTCAACAATACGAGCTGGCGGCGCAGCAAGCTCGGATCGGTCCGCTTCAACGAATGCCGGCTGACCGGTGCCGATTTTGAGGAATGCAAATCGCTTGGGCTCGAATTCGCCAGCACGCTGCTGGTCGGTGCGAGCCTGCGGCGCTTTTCGTTCCGTAAAACCCGGCTCGTGGCGCTCGATTTCTCGGACGCCGATCTCGCCGGCGCGGACTTCCGCGATGCCGTGTTCGAAGGCGGCAGCCTGCGCAACGCACATCTGAACGACGCCCGCTTCGAGGGTGCCGACCTGCGCGACGTGGATCTGGGCGGCACGCCCAGGCTGCTCGCGTCCGGCGTGCTGCGCGGCGCGACCGTCTCCTACGATCAGGCGGCCATGCTGATCGAGAACTTCGGGATTCGGGTCGCATAACGCGCCGCCACAACCGCGCCGGCTTCGTCGTCGCGAGACGGCGCGGGTCATCCCGCCGTCTAATATTCTCATCACTTCGACCGCATTCCGGCCGCCGCCAGTACGCTCGCAAGCGCGACATGCACGCTGCCGCACCGCGTCGCCACCCTGCCCATCACTAGGGAAAATCCGGAGACATCCTTACAGCGATTTATCCGATGATTCACGGGAGCGTCATATTTCGGCGATTTCGCTGAATGCCAAGCTTTCAGTCCGCGCCATGCAGCCGATGCCGCCCCGCGGCAATCGCGATGACCGCAGCCTGAAACGGTAGCCGTTGGCGAAGCGTCGGGTGTTCAATACTTTCAACAACCCGGTCGAGAGTAATCGTGAGAATCCGTGGCCCGCTGGTGCGATGGAGACGAGGCGATGCGCGAAACCTGCGCGCCGCGCCGCCGTCCCTCGACGACCGTGACGGCTGGCGAAGTCCTCGCCTGTCTCTGTCGATCTACACCATCCTGTCCCGCCGTTCCGTTCGCCGTCACAACGCCGTCGCCGCCCGTGCGTCCGTCGCGATCCATACCGACGACGTGGCGTCGCTGCTGCCTTAGCGCGCCTTTCCCCTTCTTCGTTCCGTTCGACCTGCGCATCGTGTCGCCTGAGCGGCGACGGGATCGGCTCGCGCCGCGTTTGGCCGCAAGCCCGCGCGACATCGAACGCACTCCTGATTGCATTGCACTGCCCGTGCTCGTCGACAGCACGGATCACGCACGCCTGTTCCATCCGATGAACCGTCGCGCGACGGCCCGCACACCGGGCTCGACGCGCTCCGCCAGGAAAGACTTCGTCATGCGAATCCGCCCGCTCCACCGTACCCTTTCAGCCGCCGCCATCCTGTCGATCGCCGCCGCCGGCACTGCCGCCCGCGCAGCCGGCGAACTGAACATCTACAACTGGTCCGACTACATCGCGCCGGACACGATCCCGAACTTCCAGAAACAGACCGGCCTTCACGTTCGCTACGACAACTACGACAGCGACGACACGCTGCAGGCGAAGCTGCTGTCCGGCAACTCCGGCTACGACATCGTCGTGCCGACGTCGAACTACATGGCCAAGCAGATTCAGGCGAGCGTCTACCAGCCGCTCGACAAATCGAAGCTGCCGAACCTGTCGCATCTCGACCCGCTGCTGATGAAGATGGTCGCCGACGCCGACCCGGGCAACCAGTACGGCGTGCCGTGGGCCTACGGCACCGACGGCATCGGCTACAACGTGCAAGCCGTGAAGAAGGCGCTCGGCGACAAGGCGCCGGTCGACAGTTGGGCGCTGGTGTTCGATCCGGCCAACATGGCGAAGCTGAATGGGTGCGGCGTGTCGTTCCTCGACCAGGCCGTCGACGTGTTCGCCGCGACGCTGCAGTACATGGGCAAGGACCCGAACAGCACGAACCCGGCCGACTACCGCGCCGCCTACGACGTGCTGAAGAAGGTGCGCCCGTACATCACGCAGTTCAACTCGTCGGGCTACATCAACGATCTCGCGAACAACGACCTGTGCGTGTCGTTCGGCTACTCGGGCGACGTCGGCATCGCGCACCGCCGCGCGGCCGAAGCGAAACGCCCGTACGAGATCCGCTTCGCGAATCCGAAGGAAGGCGGCCTGCTGTGGTTCGACATGATGGTGATCCCGAAGGACGCGCCGAACCGCGATGCCGCGCTGAAGTGGATCAACTACCTGCAGGACCCGAAGGTCAATGCGGGCATCACCAACGCGGTGTTCTACCCGACCGCGAACAAGGCCGCGCGTCAGTACGTGAAGCCCGCGATCGCGCGCGATCCGTCGGTGTATCCGTCCGACGAGGTATTGAGCAGGATGACGTTGCTCAAGCCGATGCCGCCCGAGATTCGCCGGCTGCAGAACCGGTTGTGGGCGCAGTTGAAAACGGGGCGGTGAGCGCGGGGCGACGCGCTTGAACCCTGCCTGCGGCGGCGCGAGCCGCAGGCACGCCATCGAACGTCGAGCGACCTACCGCAACGCCTGCCCCCGCTCCGCCGCAAACGCATCGCCAACGAACCGGATCACGTCGTCGAGCGACGACGTGCACACCGCGTCCGCGGCAAGCGACCGAAACGCACCGTCCGGCCCGAAGCAGACGAGCGGCTTGCGCCAGCGCTGCGCGAGCGCGATCTCTTCCGCCGTCCCGTGCCCGCCCGGCAGGGCCACGATCAGGTCGCTGCTCAGCACGTTCACGTAGTTGCGGTTGATCGTGTCCGGAGCCGCGCCCGGCTCGCGGCGCGGCAGCGGCGTGAGGACCGGAATGTCGACGAACGGATGCGGATAGCCGTCGAGCGGCACGAAGCCCGCGACCGGATCGGCCTGCGTCGGCACGATGCCGATCGATCGTCCGGCTCGACCGGGCACGCCGGCGAACGCGCGCGCGACCGCCAGCATCACGCCCTGCCCGCCGCCCGTCAGCAGATTGAACCCGGCCTGCGCGAGCCACGCGCCGAGCGGTTCCGAAAATGCGGCCCACGGCTCCTTGCCCGAGCCCATCACGCCAATCGTCCTGGTTTTCCGTTGCATCGTGGTTTCCGGTGAAATCGTGGCGGCGCGTACGCGCGCCGCGCTCATTCGAGCTCGACGCCCTTGAGCTCGGGGATCAGGAACAGCGTCGCGATCATGTCGAGCACGTACAGGCCGGCGAGCAGCGCGATGGCCGTCTGGAACCCGTAGTGCGCGGCGAGCGCGCCGACCGCGACCGGGCCGAAGCCGCCGACTGCGCGGCCGATGTTCCACAGCACGTTCTGCGCGGTCGCGCGTGCGGCCGTCGGATAGCCTTCCGACATCAGCGTCCCGTAGCCGCCGACCATCCCGTTGACGAACATCCCCATCAGCGCGCCGGCCCACAGCATCGTCGTCGGGTCCGACAGCCGCGCATACGCGATGACCGTCACGACCGAGCCGAGCTGATACAGCAGGAACGTCGGCTTGCGGCCGATGCGATCGGCCAGTTGGCCGAACACCCAGACGCCGATCATCATCCCGACGACGGTCGCCGCCGTCCACAGCCCCGATTTCGTCAACGAGAAGCCCATCTGCTTCGACAGGAAGGTCGGCAGCCAGATCATGATCCCGTAGTAGCCGAAATTCTGGACCGAACACAGGATCACGATGCCGAGGCTCGTGCGCGCGGTGCGGCCGTCGGCGACGAGCATGCGGAACGCGTTGGACGTGGGCTGCGTCGCGCGCTGCACGAACGCTTCCGGCTCGTGCAGCTTGTTGCGCATCACCCACGCGAGCAGCGCGGGCAGCACGCCGACCACGAACATGCCGCGCCAGCCGATATGGAGCAGCAGAAACGGCGTCAGCAGCGCGGCCAGCAGCACGCCGGCCTGCCAGCCGAGCGCGACGTAGCACGACACGCGGGCGCGCTTGGCTGCAGGCCACGCTTCGGCCGCGAGGGCCATGCCGATCCCAAATTCGCCGCCGAGGCCGATGCCCGCGATGGTGCGATAGACGAGCAGATCCTCGAAGCCGCGCGCGAATGCGCACAGGCCCGTGAAGATCGCGAACAGCAGGATCGTCCAGGTCAGCACGCGCACGCGCCCGTAGCGATCGCTCAGCGCGCCGAACACGATGCCGCCCGCAACCGCGCCGATCAATGTCCACGTGACCAGCGCGCCGCCCTGTCCGGGCGTCAGGTGCAGCGCCGCCGTGATCGCCGGCAGCATGAAGCCGAGGATCAGCAGGTCGAAGCCGTCCATCGCGTAGCCGATCGCCGATCCGGCCAGCGCTTTCCACGCGTACGCGCCGACCTGCTCCACGCGCGGGGCCGACGGGCCGCCGAGCGTCGAAGATTTCATGTTTGCTGCCATGGTGTCCTGCCACGAATGTCCGGCGACATTCTAAGGCCTGTGCCGGCGAACGACGGCGGCGGACGCGCGTCGCGCCCGCGCTGGCCGGACGGCGCGCGGGCAACGGAGGCAACGAGCGGGAAAAGGAAAAGAAAAGGGAAAACGTCGATCCGGTGTCGGCGGCGAGGCCGGCGATGTCGCGATCAGGCCGGACACCGAATGAAAGACGGCGGGCAGGCGGCGGATTGCCGGCCGGCCCGCCTGCGCGAACCGGACGGCGCCCGGTCGCCTTGCGGCGCGCCGGGATTCAGCCCTGATCGTCCCCGGGCCACCAGGTCTTGGCCTCGCGATCGACCGCCAGCGTTTCGAGATCCTTGCCTTCGAGCCATTTCGGCCGCGGGCCGCGCCCCGACCACGAGCGGCCGGTCGACGGATCGTAGTACTTGGCAGGCGCCTTGCGCTTGCGCTGGACGATGTAGCCGAGCGCGCTCAGCACTTCCTGCTGCGAAATTCCCAAAAGCTCGACCTGTTCCTTGAAGGCCGCGAGCGCGGCTTGCTTCTCCTTCTGCTTCGCCTCTGACAGCTTGATGTTCAGGTCCCGAAGTTGTGCTTCGAGTTCCTGCAGGGCCTGGGTCATGTATTCATCCTCTTTGGGCATGTTTTTGCAAAAAGCTCCGATGGCCGAACCTACCACGAAGTTCCGCCGATCGGGGCTGTCAAATAGGTGAATCGTCCACCTGAGCCGGCATGATTTGCGCGATGCGCACTAAACGACGTCGTGCGTCACTGGCAGCTTGAACCAAGCCGGCAACGGGCGGCACGCCGCGTACGCATGCATGAAGCGAACGGCGGCGGCAAGTGATTCGCCGCCCCTGGCACGGGCGCGGCATGGCGCGAATGATAGCAGTGCGCGGCGTCGTGTTGCAGAAGTCTGCCGACCGGCGTCGACGCGGGCCGACGGGTCAGCGGCCCGCGCCGCCGGCGTCCCACACGATCCGGTCGAACAGCGCGCGCAGCTTCGCGCCGCGCGCCGCATTCAGCGCCGTCGCATGCGCGACGCGCCCGGCCAGATGCGCACGGAAATCCGGATGCGCATCGCGATTCTGCGACGCCGGGCCGCGCCGGATGCAGTTGGTCAGGATCGCTTTCAGTCGATCGAATGCGTCGCGCGACAGGTTCGGATGCCGGTTGACGACCACGCCGGCCAGTTGCTGCCGCGTGCCCCGCCGCATCACGCGGGTCTTGCGCAATTGCAGCGCAAACCCTTCCTCGAGCGCGATCGCGGCGACCCGGACTTGCAGCCGCGCGACGTCGCGCGCGAGCGCGCCGCCGCCGGAAAACGCGAGATCGTCCGCATAGCGCGTATAGGTCGCATCGACCGAACGCGCGAGCGCGGCGAGCCGCAGGTCGAGCCGGAACGCGCACAGGTTCGCGAGCGCCGGCGACGTCGGCGCGCCCTGCGGCAGATGCCGTTCGCGATAGCGCTGACGGCCGATCCAGTCGAACCGGTCGCGCAGGTCCGGCGCGAGCAGCCGCGCCGACGGCACGCGATTGGTGCAGAGCCCGGTGAGGATCCGCGCGACTTCGGCCGGATAGCCGAGCGTCGCGAACAGCGCATGGACGCGCGCGGCGCGCACCGACACGAAGAAGTCCGCGAGATCGAAACGCACGACGACATCGCGATCCGCATGCGGCGTCGCGAACGACACGATCCCGTGCCCCTTGCGAAAACCGTGGACCGCCCCATGCGGCGCGATGCGATCGAGCAGCCCGTGCAGGATGCGGCGCTGCGCTTCGCGCAGCCGCCCCTTCGGGATTTCGACGAGGCGGCACCCGCCGCTGCGCTTGTCGACCGCGACGTATGTGTAGTGATGCAGCGGCGTGGCGCCGCTGCGCGCGTCGACGCGCCAGTGGTCGGACAGCCAGTCGAGTTCCGGCGCGCTCACCCCGAGCCAGCCGGCGAGATCGCCGGGCGTCGGCCATTGCGGCACATCGCAGCCCGCGAGCGGCGCCGGCAACGGTCGCTGGACCAGCGGCCGCCGCACGATGCGGATCACCACCGGCCGACGCTCGCCATACCATGCGCGCACGAACGCGGGCGCCTCGGCCAGGAGCGCAGCGAGCGCGTCGGTGTCGGTATCGGCCCAGTTCGCGCCGAAGCGGGCGAGCGCGGTGCCCGCGCATTCGGGCGTCCACGGCTGTGCCTCGCCGAGCACGGCGGCCATCCGCGCGACGACGCCGTCGCGTTCGGGCGGACCGGCGAGCATCGCCTCGGCAATCGTGCGGGTGGTATCGCGCAGGGATGAGTGCATGGGAAAAGGAAGGCGGGACGATGAGCCAACGTGGCTGGTGCTGCGAGAGCGGTCGTTGCGCAACGCGCAACTTGCGCACTTGCGACGCATCGGCGTATCGATCTGATCCACGGGGTAGCCCCGTAGTCCTGGAACATCGGCTGCCTGTTCCGGGCGTGTGCTTGACCCACCGCCCCGCGTCGCGACTTTAATGGGCGGCGACGCCAGGTGTCAAATCGAGCCGGACGATGCGCGCTGCGCGGCGGCGTCGCGCTTATGCGCGCCGGGCGAACAGCTCGCTGAACGCGATCGGCGCCACGCCGATGCCGGCCATGCCGTTCAGTATCGTCGCCCAGCTCGCGTCGGCCACGCTGACGGGAAACGACCGCACGCGATGGGCGAGCAGCCAGAAGGTGCGCGTCATGCCGTCGCTCATCGCGACCTCGTAGCCGCTTGCCGCCGCCCAGTAGCCGACCGACGGCAGCGTCACAGGTGCGTCGCGGCCGCCCCTGAACGCGGTGGCCGCTACCGCGAACTTGCTGTCGAGCGACATGGCCCGGCGCGGTACGCAATCCTGCGAATTCTGTTTCGGGAACGTGGGGCTCGTCTCGAGCCAGCGGCGATAGAACGTCTCCGCGTCGATATGGACGACAAACCGCTCGGGTCCACCCGGCTCGGCCTTCAGATAGCAGTCCGCCTGATTCGGCACGGGGACGCGCCACGTCGCGCGCTTCGCGCTCAGCTCGACCAGTTCGCACGCCATCGACGGGCGCTGGGTGGGTGAATCGGCTCCGGATTCGCGCAGGTCCTGTGCACGAAGGATGCCGTTACGAAGACGTGTCAGCATGGGCCCTCTCTTTCTCTCGATTTTTTCGAATGAGTCCGGGCCCGTGGCGTGCTCCGCGCGGGTGCCGCGATGCGGTCGCCCGGTTCCCCGACGCTCCCGACCGGATCGGGAACCCGCGCAGTGTATCGCCTTTCGATGCAGGTGCGACATCGCGCCATCACGACCCATACGGGTACATCGCCAGCGCCGGCCGCAGCGGCAAATGTGCGTCCCGCCCAGGGCCGCCGCACGTCCCTACATCTTGCCCGCCAGATGAAACCGCGACGCCGGATGCCACAGCCTGACCGACGTGGCGACATGCTCGCCGACCCACGTGCGGCGTCGTAGCAGCAAACACGGTTCACCGATTTCCATCACGAGATGCCGACGCACCTGCGCGTTGGGCTTCTCCGCGTAGATCCGGAACTCCGCCCGCTGGATCGGCGCGAGTCGCACCATGTAATGATTCGGCGTCTCGAGCGTGAAGTCCTGCTCCAGATACGCGGGAAACAAGGCCGGATTGACGTAGCGATCCTCGAACTGGATCGGCTCGTCTTCCTCGTAATGCACGATACGCGAATGAAACACGGGCCCGGCGCGCAGTCCGAGCGCATCGATCGCGTCCGGCTCGACGCTGCGCTCGATCAGCAGCACGCGCGCGCTGTGCCGATGGCCGCGCTCGGCGATCTCGTCCGCGATGTTGCGGATCTCCAGCACCGTCGACTCGTAATGCCGACGCTCGACGAACGTGCCGGCCCCCTGGATGCGGGTCAGCACGCGCTCGGCCGTCAGTTCGCGCAGCGCGCGCGACACCGTCATCCGGGCCACGCCGAATTCCTTGACCAGTTCGGCCTCGGTCGGGATCGCGGCGCCGGGCTTCCAGTCGCCCTTCGCGATTCGCTCGACGACGTAGCGCTTGATCTGCTGATAGGCCGGCAGTGCCCGCGCCGGCACGGTGTCGGCCGACGCCTGCGCCTGCCGTGCGAAAAGCTTGCGTTCCGTTTCGCTCATGCGCCCTCGACCGAATGAATGTTGGGTAATCGGCCCGTCCTCGCCTGTCGTCACTGCAACGAAGGCGGCACGCCTGCGACGATGCCGGCCGCGATCGCGATATCGTCCGCGAGCGGCCGGTCGTCGCGATAGACCGGCACGCGCGTGCGCACATGCCGCCACAGCGCGTCCGTCGATGCGGCCCGCGCGGTGTCGCCCGGCTGCAGGTCGTACGCCTGCGCGGCGGCCAATAGCTCGATCGCGAGCACGCGGGTCGTATTCTCGATGATGTCGAGCGCCTTCAGCGCGGCCGGCGTCGCATGACACAGGTGATCTTCCTGCAGCCCCGACGTGATGCCGCCGTCGAGACTCGCCGGCGCGGCAAGCCGCTGATTCTGCGCGACCAGCGCGACCGCCGTGTACTGCGCGATCATGAAACCCGAACAGCTGCCGCCCGGCGCGGCAAGAAACGCCGGCAGCCCGCTGACGAGCGGATTCACGAGCCGGTCGAGACGCCGCTCGGCGATCGCGGCGACTTGCGCCATCGCCGCCGCGAGGCTGTCCATCGCGAGCGCGATGCCGGCGCCGACCGCGTGCGCCTGCGAATGCACGGCCGGCGCGTCTCGCGTGCCGGCCACGACCGGATTGTCGGTCACGGATGCGAGTTCGCGATCGACGACCTCCGCCGTGACGTCGAACACGTCGCGCGCCGCGCCATGCACGTGCGGAATCGTGCGCAGGCTGAGCGGATCCTGCGTATGCCGGCCGCTCGCCGCGGCAAGCATGCCGCTGTCCGCCAGCAGCGCACGCACACGGGCGCCGACCTGCCCGATACCGGGGGAAATCCGCAGCGCGAGCGAAGCCGGATCGAATGCGGCGAGTTGCCCGCCCAGGTTCTCGAAGCTCATCGCCGCGATCCAGTCGGCCCAGTCGAGCAACCGTTCGGCGCGGGCGAGCGCGAGCGCAGCCAGCCCCGTGACGCACGGCGTTCCGTTGACCAGGCTCAACCCCTCCTTCGCGCCGAGCACCAGCGGTTCGCGGCCGATACGCCGCAGCGCCTCGTCGCCGCGCATGCGTTCGCCGCGATGGCGCGCATGGCCGTGCCCGACGCACACGAGCGCGACATGCGCCATGTGGGTCAAGTACCCGACCGAGCCGTGCGCCGGCACTTCCGGCAGGCAATCGTGCTCGAGCAGCGCGACGAGCTGTTCGACGACATCGGGACGGACGCCCGAATGCCCGTGCGCATAGTTGTTGATCGCGGCCGCGATGATCGCGCGGGTTTCGGCTGCGCCGAGCGGCATGCCGACGCCCACCGCGTGACTCATCAGGATGTTGTGCGACAGCGTGCTCTGCTGCGCCGGCGACACGATCACGTCGCACAGCGCACCGACGCCGGTATTGACGCCGTAGGCGCGAATCCCGCGCGCGACGATCTCGTCGACGAGTTCGCGAGCGGCCACGACGCGCGCGCGCGTATCGTCGGCCAACGCCAGCGGCGCGCCGGCCGCCACCGCCGCAACCTGCCGCCAGTCAAGCGGCCGAGCCGCACGGAATACAGTCATGGCAGCCTCAGTTCGCGGTGCGGTCGTGGTGGCTCGACACGAATTGCCGGAAGCGCTCGGACGTCTGGCCGCCGAAGACTTCGTCGGGTGTGCCGTCCGTATCGACCTCGCCCTGATGCAGGAACATCACGCGATTCGACACGTGGCGCGCGAATCCCATTTCATGCGTGACGACCAGCATCGTGCGCCCCTCCTCCGCGAGCGAGCGCATCACGCGCAGCACCTCGCCCACCAGTTCCGGGTCCAGCGCCGACGTCGGTTCGTCGAACAGCATCACTTTCGGATGCATCGCGAGCGCGCGTGCAATCGCGACCCGCTGCTGCTGGCCGCCCGACAGGTGCGCGGGATAGTAGCCACGCTTGTCCGCGAGGCCCACGCGCGCCAGCAGCGCCTCGGCCTCCTCCACCGCTTCCGCGCGACTGCGCTTCTGCACGCGCAGCGGCCCCTCGACGAGGTTGTCGAGCACCGTCATGTGGGACCACAGATTGAAGTTCTGGAACACCATCCCGAGCTGCGAGCGGATCCGGTCGACCTGGCGCCGGTCGCGCGGATGCAGCTTGCCGTCGCGCGCGCGCTTCATCGCCAGTTCCTCCCCGGCCAGGGCGACGGAACCGTCATCGGGGGTCTCGAGCAGGTTCAGGCAACGCAGGAACGTACTCTTGCCCGATCCGCTCGCACCGAGGATCGAGATGACGTCGCCCTCGTGCGCGTCGAGCGAAATGCCCTTCAGCACATGATGATCGCCGAACGACTTGTGGATGTTTCTGACCGACAGCGCAACGGGAGCAGCGGTGTTCATCGGATTCTCCTGGAAGGAATGGCGCGCTCAGGACGCGACGCGCCGGGCATTTCGGGTCGCGGCGGCTGGCGCACCGGACGGCTTCGGCGCACGCAGGTGCCCCGAGAGCCGCCATTCGAGCGCGCCGAGCAGGCGCACGACGATGAAGTTCAGGCCCAGATAGATGACGGCCGCGCAGACGAACACTTCGGTCGTCCGGTAGGTTTGCTGGATGATCTGCTGCGCGACGCCCGTCACTTCCCATACGGTGACGAGGCTCGCCAGCGCGGTCGACTTGACCAGCAGCACGGCTTCGGTCGAATACGCGGGCAGACACTGGCGCAGCGCGATCGGGCCGATCACGCGCCGCAGCAGCGCGAAGCCCGACAGGCCGATCGAATAACCGGCCTCGATCTGCCCGATCGGCACGGCCATCAGCCCGCCGCGCAGGATTTCGGCCGTGTAGCCGGCCGTGCACAGCGCGAGCGACAATACCGCGCAAACGTACGGCTCGCGCAGCAGCGGCCACATGAAGCTCTCGCGGATCACGCCGAACTGGCCGAGCCCGTAATACACGAGGAACATCTGGATCAGCAGCGGCGAGCCGCGAAACACGAGGATATAGGCACGCGCGAAACGGTTCGGCAACCAGCGCGGCGATACGCGCATCGTGACGATCACGAGCGACAGCAGGCCGCCGAGCACGAGCGACGCGAAGAACAGGCCGAGCGTGGTCGGCACGGCCGCGAGCAACTGGCGCAGCGTATCGACGAGAAAAGCGAAATCGATGGACATGCCCGTTCTCCGTCAGTTGCGCGCGAAATTGCGGCGGAACGACCGGCCGACGATCGCTTCCGCCCGGTTGAACACGCGGTTCGACAAACCCGTCATCAGCAGATACAACGCACCGCCCGCGACGAAGAACACGAAGTACTGGTGCGTCGAATTGGCCGCGATCTGGCTCGTGCGGAGCAACTCGGCAAGACCGGTGACCGAGATCAGTGCGGAATCCTTCAGGCTCAGTTGCCACACGTTGCCGATCCCGGGCAACGCGAAGCGCAGCACCTGGGGAACCAGGATGCGCCGCAGCACCATGCTGCGCGGCATGCCGATCGAGCGCGCCGCCTCGAGCTCGCCTTTCGACACGGCGAGCACCGCCGCGCGATAGACCTCTGCCTGATAGGCGCCCGAGATCATCCCGACCGCGAGCGCACCGATCACGAACGGCGGTACGCCGATGAAGCCTTCCGCGCCGAACCACTGGCCGACGGCCGTCACGAGCGTCGAGCCGCCGAAGTAGAACAGATAGATGACGAGCAGTTCGGGCACGCCGCGAAATACCGTCGTATACAGATCGCCGAGCAGGCGGAGGGTGCGGTAGCGCGACAGCTTCGCGGCCGCGATCGCCGCGCCGATCACCGCCCCGACCGCGAGCGCGGCAAGCGTCAGCGCGACCGTCATCAGTGCGGCGAGCAGCAGCACACCGCCCCAGCCTTCGGTTCCGAAACCGAGCATTTCAAGAATCGCCATGCGTGCCTCCCGGCATGCGTTGGGTGAAGCCACTGGATGCGTGCCGCCGTGTGCCGTTCGACCGGCTCACGCGGCGGCAGCCGAACACGCGCTTACGGCGTGACGTCGGTCCTGAACCACTTGTCGGCGAGCTTCTTCACGGTGCCGTCCGCGAGCGCCGCGGCGATCGCCGTATCGAACTTCGTCTTCAGGTCGGCATCCTGCTTGCGGAACGCGAGCCCCTCGCCCGGCCCCCAGATCGGGCCGCCGAGCTTCGGCCCCGCGAGCACGATCGACGCGTTGTCCTTCTTCGCGTTGTTCGCCGCGTAGTACGTGACGTCGTCGAACGATGCGTCGATGCGCCCGGCGACCAGATCGAGATCGCGTTCGGGCGACGTCTTGTATACGCGAATCGACGCGATGTCCTTGAAGCTGTCGTTGATGAATTTCGTGTAGACGGTGCCCGACTGGATGCCGATCGTCTTGCCCTTCAGCTGCTTGCGCAGCGTGTCGACGGTCGGCTTGTCCGCGTTGGCGTCACCCGTCAGCTTGACGATCGGCGCGCCGGGCGCGGCCTTCGGCAGGATCTTCGTATCGGTGACGGCGAACGTCGCCGGCGTCGCCGCATACGGGCGCGAGAACAGCAGGATCTTTTCGCGCTCCGGCGTGATGGAAATCGCATCCATCAGGACATCGAACTTGCCGGCTTGCAGGCCGGGGATCATCCCGTCCCAGTCCTGCGCGACCATGTTGCACTGCACCTTGATGCGCTCGCACACGTTGGCGAGCAGCTCCGGTTCGAAACCGCCCAGCTTGCCGCCCGGCAGCGTGAGGTTCCACGGCGCGTAGCCGCCTTCGAGCGCGACCGTCACCGTCTTCCATTCCTTTGCCTGCACCGGCGCCGCGAGCGTGGCCGCCGCAGCCGCGATGATGCCGATCGTCCTGATTGCCCACTTGATGCGCTTGCCGTTCACGAGATTTCTCCTTGCGTTGAAGTTCGCCATCCCTTCGGTGCAGCAAGCCGCCTCAGGAATTTGTCTATACAAGCATGCAAGAAGAAAAACAGCGCGACAAGCAGCGATCAATAAAAACGAAGCAAACGCGGGAAATCCCCTAATTACAGGCATCCGGCGTGCGCCGTCGCGGGGAATTCCGGCACATGTTTGGTGCAGTTCGGGTGGCCGAATCGCAAGGATGACTAGACAAATTCCGAATTCGATCGTCAGGCCATGCCCCTGCGGCCGCTTTTCGACCCGACGACAAATGCGCGCTTGCCGGGAGCATCGCAAGCGCTGCATTGCAGCATGTCGACACGGGCCGGCGCCGACCCGCCCGGCTCAGCGTTCGAGCAGGCGCCCGAGCCGCATCATCGTGACGTTCACGCCGAGATGGCGCATCGACGGCTGCACGATCACGCAGTCGTCGTACGGCGTGACGATCACGTCGTCGCCGTCGCGGGCGATCTCGGTGCCCGCCTTCGCGATCACTTCGAGCCCGGTGAACGGCTGCGAGAACCGGAAATCCATCGAGCGCGCGACGACCGGCTGCGTGATCTCGATGAACTTCTGCCGCACCGGCGCGGCCTGCGTCAGGAACGCCGCGACGTCGTCGCGTGCGACGACGCCCGCGTGCAGCAGGAAGCGCGCGGCGCTGTCGAGCGCGACCGCGCGCGCGCTCGCCGCGAAGTGCTGGCCCGTCTCGATCAGCAGCGCGTTCTTCGCGCTCGCCGGATCGCCGAAGCCGCCGTAGTCGCGCAGCCGCGTGCCGTTCGCATGGCCGCGATCGACGATCACGTGCTCCGGTGTGCCGAGCGCGGCGGCCAGCGCGATCGCCTTGTCGAGCGGCCCCGTCATCATCAGCGGCGCGGATGCTTCGTGCATCGAATGAATGTCGAGCAGCAGGTCGACCGTATCCAGCAGCGGCCGCATCGCCCGCGCCCGCGCGAGCTCGCGGCTGTCGCGCGTGCCGTCGAGCGCGGCCGGCGTCCATACGCGGTTCATGTCTTCGTCGAGGTAGCGCGTCGCGTCGGCATTCTCCGCGCTGAAATGCTCGTACGCGCCGACGTTGCCGAAGCCGAGCGACAGCCGGCCCGCGACCGGCCGCAGGCCGGCCGTCAGCAGCGCGTCCACCGCGATCGCGCCGCTGACTTCGTTGCCGTGCGTCAGCGCGAGGATCATCACGTGCTTGCCGGGCTTGCCGCTGTCGAACGTGTGCAGATAGTCGATGCCCGTGTTGCCCGCGCGCCAGCGCGAGATGTCCGGGAACGTCACTTCGATCGGATAGGCCGGCAGCGCGGCGCGGATGGCTTCAAGCGTGGTCATGTCGGAAGTGTCGGAAGGATTCGTCAGGGTTCGGGAAAGGCGCGACCGGCGTCGGCCGGCTGCGCCGGAATCGGGTTCGGGCATGACGGATCACGCCTCGGTCGCGCGCGTCGCCGGCGCGGAACCGGCCGCCGCGCCGCGCATCCGGCGGCCGAGCGAGATCACCGACGTGATGCCGAGCACGGCCGTCGCCATCACGTAGAAACTCGGCGCCAGCTTTTCGTGCGTCGCGTCGATCAGCCAGGTCACGATCAGCGGCGCGAAGCCGCCGAACAGCGTCACCGAGAAGTTGTACGACAGCGCGAGGCCCGTGCCGCGCGTACTGGTCGGGAAGATGTCCGCGAGCAGCGCCGGCAGCGGCGCCAGGCTCACCGCGATCAGCAGCCCGACCAGCGCCTGCACCGCGAGCAGCGTTTCGACCGTCGGATAGCGGTTCAGCAGGACGAACAGCGGCCACGTCGTCACGCCCACGAGAATCAGCGCGATCAGCATCACGCGAATACGGCCGAACCGATCCGACAGGTGCCCGACGACCGGCGCCGCGATCATCAGCATCGCGCCCGTGACGACCGCGCCGAGATACGACGACGTAGCCGGGATATGCAGCTGCTTCACCGCGTACGTCGGCATGTAGAGCTTGTGCACGTAGTTGAACGCCGTGGCCGTCGCGACCACGCCCGCGCCGAGCAGCATGTTCGCGCGGTCGCGCACGAACACGTCGCGCAGCGGCGATTTCGCGCGCCCCGCCTCGCCGAGCCGGCGGAAATCGGCCGGTTCGTCGATGTTGCGGCGGATATACAGCCCGACCGGGCCGATCAGCAGCCCGACCGCGAACGCGACGCGCCAGCCCCACGCATGCAGCTGGTCGGTGGTCAGCAGCAGGCTCAGCAGCGCGGACACGCCGGCCGCGAGCACCGTCGCGAGCCCCTGCGTCGACATCTGCCAGCTCGCGAAGAAGCCGCGCCGCTTCGCGTCGGCCTGCTCGACCATGAACGCGGTCGCCGCGCCGAATTCGCCGCCCGTCGAGAAGCCTTGCAGCATCCGCGCGACGATGATCAGCAGCGGCGACGCGATGCCGATCTGCGCATACGTCGGCGCGAACGCGATCATCGCGGTGCCGAGCATCATCAGCCCGATCGAAATCGTCAGCGATGCCTTGCGGCCCGCGCGATCCGCATAGCTGCCGAGCACGATCGAGCCGAGCGGCCGCGTGACGAACGAGATGCCGAACGTGCCGACCGACAGCAGCAGCGAGGTGGCCGCGTCATGCGTCGGGAAAAACAGTTGACCGATGACGATCGCGAAATAGCCGTAGATCAGCAGATCGTAGAACTCCAGCGCGTTGCCGATGCTCGCGGCGCAGATCTCGCGCCACGGATTGTGCGGGGCCGGCTGCGCGGCGTGCGGGTTGCGGGTCATGCCTGTGCTCCTCCGTTGATGCTGGCCGTCAGGATTGTGAAAGACGGCGCGCGGCGGTTGCCGGCGTGCGTCCGGGCCAGTCAAGCGCGGAGTGTAGGCACCGCGGCGCGTGCGTTCGTGCCGTTTCGGCACGCGATCGTGCTGATCGGTGCGTCGCGCGCCGGGGCAACCCGGGCCGCGGGTTCAGCCGGCCGGCGCTCCGCCGTCATCGCGGGACGGCGCGGTGCGCCAGATCGCGTCGAGGACCGGATGCGATTCGTTCCGGCGGCGATACAGCGCGACGTCGAAACCGATCTGCCAGTCCGCGCCGCCGACGATCGCGAGTTCGCCGCGCCGCACGTCGTCCGCGACGAGCCGCTGCGGCAGCCACGCGAGGCCGAGCCCGCGCCGCGCCATCGCGAGGATCGCTTCGTAGGAGTCGGCCTGGTACACCGGGCGCAACGTCGGCCGGTTCGGCATTTCGGCGAGATGGCGCGCGAGCACCGCGCGCAGCGTCAGCGTACGGGCGAACGCGAGCCACGGCACCGGCGCCTGCCCGGCCGGCAGCCGGTAGCGCGCGCTGCCGCGCGCATCGAGCGCGCTGACGGGCACCAGCACCTCGCGCGCGACTGACAGCCAGTCGAAGCGGTCGCGGTCGATCAGCAGCCGCGTGTGCGGGCTCGAATAGACGATCAGCATGTCGGCCTCGCCGGCCGTCAGCTGCAGGATCGCCTCCTCCGCGCTGCCGGTCGACACGGTCGCCGTGAAAAAGCCTGCGCGCGCAACCGTCTCGTCGTACCAGTCGGGGAAGAAGGTGGCCGACAGCGTGCGGCCGGTCGCGATCCGGAGGGTGTTTTCCGGCACCGGCGACGCTTCCTGCAGTTGCGTGCGCGCACCATGCAGGATGTCGAGCGCGTTCGATGCGGCATCGAGGAACACGGTGCCGGCCGCCGTCAGTTCGAGCGGCTTCGTGCGCGCGATCAGGCGCGTGCCGACCCATTCCTCGAGCGAACGGATGCGGCGGCCGAACGCCGGGTGCGTGACGAAGCGGTTTTCCGCTGCACGCGTGAAGCTGCGCGTGCGCGCGAGTTCAACGAAGTCTTCGAGCCATTTCAGTTGCATGGCAGGGCTCCTGCAGTCAACGGCACGGGGCGACGCTGAATCATCGGCATGCGCGTCGCATCAGCCGGCCGTCACGACCCGCACGCGCGGCGAATCGAGCCGCACGCTCAGCCAGCGCTCGATTCGCTGCCGGTCGGTGCGCGGCAGCGGCTTCGCGGTCGACACCACGAAGGTCACGAGCGGCTCGGCGTCCGGCGCGCTTGCGCCGCTGTCCCACGCATCGGTCGCGCCATACAGGATCTCGCGGATCTGCGGATACTGCGTGCGCAGTTCGCGCGCGACGCGCGCCAGTTCGGCCTGCTGCGCCGCCCGGCCGTCGATTTCGTGCTGCAGGCGCGCGATGGTCTGGTCCTTCACGTCCATCTCGGTGCGCGTGGCATGGTTCGCGGCGATCAGGTCCTGCGCGATGCTCGCCTTCAGCGACGACGCGAGCGCCCCGGTGTCGATGCGTTCGTCGCCGGCCTGCCGCACGACGAGCCGGCTGTTCGGCAAACCGTAGGCCGGCAGTTTGTCCGCCAGCCGGTCGAGCATCGCCTGGTCGACACGCCGGCCGACCAGCATCGCCTCGATCACACGGCCGCGCGGATCGATATGCCGGCTCGCGACCACCGACAACGGCAGCGACAGTTCGGCCTTGATGAACTGGTCGGCACGCGCGTTGAACACTTCCTGCGTGACGAGCCGGTACGCGAGGATCACGCTCGGCACGGCGGTCAGGACGACCGCCGCGAGCACGAAGCGCCGCACGCGCCGCTGCATCGCCTCGTCCACGCGCGCGGCCGGCTTCGCGCGAATCACCCACGTGACCACCACGGTCGCGAACGCGATGAACACGCAGTTGATCGAGAACAGGTAGAACGCGCCCGCGAAATACGCGAGGCTGCCATGCGCGAGCCCGTAGCCGGCCGTGCACAACGGCGGCATCAGCGCGGTCGCGATCGCGACGCCGGGGATCACGTTGGTCTTTTCGCTGCGCGTCGCGCCGACCATCCCGACGAGCCCGCCGAACAGCGCGATCAACACGTCCCAGATGCTCGGCGACGTGCGCGCGAGAAGTTCGGAGTGTTCGCCCGTCAGCGGACTCAGCGAGAAATACAGCGCCGAAGTCGCAAGGCTGATCAGCGTGGCGACGGCCAGTGTCTTCAGCGAGCGCCGGATCAACGCGAAGTCGTAGATGCCGATCCCGTAGCCCAGGCCCATGATCGGCCCCATGAGCGGTGAGATCAGCATCGCGCCGATGATGACGGCCGTCGAGTTCACGTCGAGGCCGATCGACGCGATGAAAATCGCGGACATCAGGATCCACAGGTTGGTCCCGCGCAATCCGACGCCGCCGCGGATGTCCTGATCGATCGTTTCCCGGTCGGCCTGGCCTTCGCGCAGGCTGAAGTACTGGCGAAACGTGGTACGCACACGCGCCAGCGTGCGCGTCGTCGGACGGGGGGATACGGTGGTCATGGTTGTTGTTCGTTGAGCCGTGGGAACGGCGCGGGTATCGCGTCATCCTGCGTCGCGCGACCCGCGGGAACCCGCGCGCGCAGCGCGACAAGCATCGCATAGGGGCGGCGTTCGCACAATCGGCCGCCCGCGTGCGGCTTTACGGTATCGGGCGGCCGTCGTGCAGGATCGCGTGCAGCGCCGTATCGAACGGCGTCGCGTAATCGATCCCGAGCGCGCGCACGCGTGTCGCGTCGAGATGGCAGTCGTACGGACGCGGCGTCGCGTCGGTCGGCTGGGTGATCGGCGTGAGCGACGCCTCGATGCCGAGCGCGGCCGCGATTCGCTGCGCGATGGCGTACTTCGTCATCGGCTCCTCGCTCGACCAATGGCGAATGCCCGTGACCGTGTCACCCGCGAGATGGCGCAGCGTCAGATCGCGGATGACCTGCGCGACGTCGGGCGTGTAGGTCGGGTAACGGATCGCCCATGCGTCCATGCCGACCGCGTCGGCGCCCGGGCGCGCCGACGCGACGACGGCCGGAACGAGGCTCGTGACGGCCGATTCGCTCCAGTCGGCGATCGGGCCGAACAGCAACGGCAGGCGCAGCACGCACGACAGCGGCGAGGCGGCGAGCAGCGCGGCCTCGCCTTCCAGCTTGGTGCGACCGTAGATGTTCAGCGGGTTCGGGGTGGCGTCCTCGCTGTAGGGGGCGGCCTTGCCGTCGAAGACGTAGTCGGTCGAAATGCCGAGCGTCCATGCGCCGTATCGCGCGGCGAGTGCGCCGATGCGAGCCGGCGCCGTGACGTTGATGGCGCGGGCGGCGGCCGGGTCGCGTTCGCAGACGTCGGGGCGACGTTCGGCGGCGCAGAGAATCACCGCTGCCGGCTTGTGGATTTCAAAAAGGCGTTCGAGGGACGGCTGGTCGAGGACGTCGAGTTCGGCGATGTTGTCCGGCGGCAATGCGAGCCGTTTCGCACCGGCGCCTTGCGGGTTCCGGATGGTCGCGAGCAGCGTCAGCGACGGTTCGCGGGACAAGGACGCGGCGACCGCGCGGCCGAGCAGGCCGGAGGCGCCGACGAGGAGGATGGTGGGGAGAGAAGTCGACGAATCGATTGCTGTCATTGAGTGCATTCGTGTAAAAGCCGCGCGGATCAACGCACCTTCGTGGTCGGTACATTGTCCGTGCGCCGGTTCGGCAGGATACGGAACGAGGGAACCTGTCCGCGTTTTTGTGGGCGAGGCGGTTGAACAACCGGTTATCCGCGCGCCTGCGTAAATCGCTCGCCGAACAGGATAGCAAACTGGTTCATCGCTGATTTCCAGTCGAAGGCGGACCGCAC